>NZ_JAHDIG010000066.1 GCF_020630935.1 Bernardetia sp. | reverse complement strand
GATGGAATCTTGCGCTAGAAAAGGTTTTCAAAACCTTATAGGATTAAGTTACGCAAGAACAGGAGAAAAGACTTTTTCAAAAGCATTGATAAAATCACCTTTGATGTCTTCGATATGCTCAATACCCACAGAAACTCTAAGCAGTGTTGGATGCACGCCTGCTCGTTTTTGCTCGTCTTCTGAAAGCTGTTGGTGTGTTGTAGAAGCTGGATGAATGATAAGCGTTTTGGCATCGCCTACATTTGCCAAATGACTGACAAGTTCTAAACTATTGACCAATTTTTCAGCGTTTTCTTTTCCTCCTTTAATTTGGAAAGACAAAACACCACCAAAACCGTTTCTCAAATACTTTTTACCTAACTCATGATACGGACTGCTTTCTAACCCAGGGTAGTTTACTTTTTCTACCAATTCATGATTTTCTAGCCATTTTGCAAGCTCTAAAGCATTATCTACGTGGCGTTGAACACGAAGTGAAAGCGTTTCTAATCCTTGAAGTAATAAAAATGAATTAAAAGGACTAATTGCTGCACCAAAATCTCTCAAACCTTCTACTCTAGCACGAATAGCAAAGGCAATATTTGGCAAGCCTAATGGGTTTCCTTCTCCGAAAGTTTCCCAAAAATTAAGTCCGTGGTAACCTTCTGATGGCTCTGAAAACTGTTTGAATTTTCCATTACCCCAGTTGTAATTTCCACCATCAACAATGATTCCTCCAATGCTTGTTCCGTGCCCTCCAATCCATTTAGTAGCCGATGCTGTTACGATATTTGCACCGTGTTCCAACGGACGGAAAAGATACCCTGCTGCTCCAAAAGTGTTATCTACCACCACAGGAATATCATGCTTTTTAGCAAGGTTTGTAATAGCTTCAAAGTCTGGAATATTAAATTCTGGATTGCCAATAGTTTCTAAATAAATAGCTTTTGTTTTTTCATCGATTAGTTTTTCAAAAGAAGAAACAGTATCGCCTTCAGCAAAACGAGTTTCAATACCTAATCTTTTGAAAGCAACCTTAAATTGATTGTGCGTACCACCATATAGAAAGGAAGTAGAAATAAAGTTATCTCCAGCTTCTAAAATATTATTAAGTGCTGTAAATTGAGCTGCTTGCCCTGATGCAACTGCAAGGGCTGCCACCCCACCTTCAAGAGCTGCGATTCGCTTCTCAAAGACATCTGTAGTAGGGTTCATGATGCGAGTGTAGATATTACCAAACTCTTTGAGTGCAAACAAGTTAGCTCCGTGTTCTGCGTTATTAAAAACATAAGAAGTGGTCTGATAAATTGGAACAGCACGAGAGCCAGTAGTTGGGTCTGCTTCCTGTCCTGCGTGGAGTTGAAGCGTTTCGAAATGCAATGGTTTTTTAGACATGGTATGTTGAATTTAGAATGTAGGTCAAATGGCTTGTCTTTGACAACACAGTTGATAATTAAAATTTGTATTGTTTTATACTTATCAGATAATAAGAATAAAATCTTTTTAAATAAGTTTGGTATTTAATAAAATTTGTAGGTACAACTATTTTTTACGTAAAATTTTGTATAATTTTAATTAAAAGTAGAACAAATTAGTTGTATAAGGTTACAATAATTTAGCTCTTCTTTAAGAGAAATACTACAAAACTGAAAAATAGATGAGGTAGATTAAAAGCAGCAACAACACATAGCCTTAGAGTTGGCTGCGTAAAAGGCTCGGTAAGAAAAAGAATTAATGATAAAATTCCCCTTAGTAGATGTTGGTACTCTTTGAGTGAGTGGTCTGTCTTGAGAGACAGCTTGTAGAATATGTGTATTCATTAGGTTTGTGAATTTATATGTCCTAAAAATAAAAAATTGATTTAGGCAGGAAGTAGCACCTTGCTTGCTTGTAAACTTTCTTACAAAAAAAGGCAGGTTGCCAGTACATCATAGAGCCTGTTCTCTCCGTACTTCTGTATAAATCTCATATACTTGAAAAATCTATTAAGAAACTAGATTTGAATAAGTATAGTTGAAGTGTGATGCAATGATACAATGGTTTTGAGAACTTTCCAAATAGTTATCAAAAATATATGTTAAAAAATCGTTAAATGACGTTTTTTAGGTAAAAAAGTCTAACTTTTTATTGAAAAAGTTATAAAATTGTTCTTTCTATACTCACAAGAAACATTTTGTTCAATTTTTAGCATAAATCATCGTTGGTGTCTCTGCCAACAAGCCATATATTTAAAAGAGCAAAAAAATAGTGTTCTGAAAAAACAGAACACAATGAAAATAAAAATTAACCTCTTGCTTTTTTTATGAGTTCTTCCATTTGTTGCAAATGATGTTCGAAGGCTCTTCTTCCTGCTGGAGTAATTTTGTAGGAGGTATTAGGACGTTTTCCAATGAATTTTTTGCGAACTTGCATATAACCACAATTTTCTAACGCAGCTACGTGGCTGGCTAAATTTCCATCTGTGAGGTCTAGTAGGTGTTTCATTGTCTTGAATTCAATCCAATCTTCTATCATCATAGCTGCCATTAGCCCTAGGCGAATACGATTGTTGAACTCTTTGTCCATATCTGAAATAATGCTGCGTAAGTCTGCCATATTTTTTTAAAGTTTATTTGAATTAAATATTGTTTGACAAACAAAGTAAAAGATTTGAAACTAAATTTGCAAGTATTTTGAGCAGAAAAATAGAAAAAATTGCAACTAAAATTAGAAAATAAGATAAAAGTCTTTCAAAAGCTCTACAAACTCATCAGTATAACCTCTGTTTAATTCAATATTTTTTTCTTCTTTTGATTTGTAGATGACAAAAGTTTTTTCCTCAACCACCTCATTTTGAGTTCGCCTAAAGCGTGTAATGACTCTAAATATTTTATCCATATCTTCTTTTCTGTTTAAAATATTTAATTTTCTTTGAGGAAATAGACCATACTGTTCAGCTTTTTTTATAAAAATATCCATCTCAAAAGCTGGCAAAAGAATATCACATTTCCCACTTGTAGATAGTAATTTCTGAATTGCTACTAAAAGTTCATCAAAAGAAAGTGCTTCACTATGTAGAGCTAAATTTTTTGAAGTATTTTCAGTTTTTTGTTGATGTAGAAAAAAAGGAGGGTTACTTATAATATGTTCGTATTCAAGCGTGGTATTTTTAGAGAAATCTTGTATGGCAAAATTAAATATAGATAGCCTTTTTCTATAATCGCTATTTTCAAAATTTTCTTTTGCTCTCAAAAACGCATTTTCTTCAATCTCTATGGCTGTAATTTGAGATGGATTTGGATTATTTTCTGTGCGCTGGGCTATCATCAGAGACAAAAGTCCTGTTCCTGTTCCGATATCTAAAATGGATTCACTTTCCGAAATATCTATACAAGCTCCAAAAATACAAGCATCTGTACAGATTTTCATAGCACAATCTTCTTGATTTATGCTAAATTTTTTGAATTGAAATATTTGATTTGCCTTATTTTTTCTCATACTCTAATAAACACCTTTTGCTGTATTATCCCAACCGTTTTGTTGAAAAAGAATCATTTTTCTTCCGTTTTCTGGTAAATCAATGATAAGCAAATGATAATTATCTTTCAAAGACATTCTATAACCATACGCACGCTGCCCATCTCTAATTCCAAATTGTGAAATATTGGGTAAAAATTTATCTAACTGATGGATTTCAAAATTGGGTTTTGTAGAAGATGCAAAAACATATCTTTTGACCTCTTCTAGTTGTTCTGTATTGATAAACTGCTTTCTATCAAAATCATAAATTCTTTCAATAGGTTGTCTTCTAAATGTAGAAATAGTAGAATCAGCTTTGTGTTCTCTCAAATAGGCAATTTTATTTCTTGCAACTGCTATCGAACTATTTATGCCATAATTTATATCACTAATTTCTTTCAAACGTGCAGGAGTGGCAAAGTAGGCAACAGCAGCTTTATAGGTGCGATATGTGCTTGGTTTTAAGTCATTCAAAACCTCAATGCGCTCTAAAAACTGACTTTCTGTAAGGTGTGTACCCGAATCAATTTTATATTTTTCAAAGCGTTCTTTTATTTCTTCTAAAGTATAATATGTATATTTTGGAACGTTTTTGTCTTTGGTAGTTATCTGTGCTTTCAATTCAGAAAAAATAGATGTTCCTATTAAAACAAAGAGCAAAAGTATAAATCTATAAGTCTTTTCTTTAAAAATAGTTATTGTTTTCATAACGATTAGATAGGTTTATAGTAGTTTTGTAAAGCAATTTAGAGTACTGGACATGGGTAGATATTTATTGTTCTGTGTGTCACAGAACAGGGACAAAATACCGTTCGTTGGTGTTTTAGCGTAGCGACACCAACAACTTTTATGTCATGTCCAGTAATCTAAAAGTAATTATTCTTTAAATATTCAAAATTCATTCTCAATTTATCATTTTATGAAAAATTTAATTTTAGTGCTTATTATTCTATCCTCTTTTAGTTGTGCCAATACAAAAAATAGTGCATCTAATGATACAAACAATTTAAAACAAGATACGCCAATGAACTATGAAACTCTAGCCAAGAAAAAATTAGACGTAACAGAAACTCAAGCAGAAGGAGAAAAATTTGAATGCCAAGAAAACGATAAAAAGACGTATGTCCTTTGCAAAAAAATAAGTAAAGGAACAGTCAAACAGCCAAGAAACTCAATTTCTTATGCCGTCTATGATATGAAAACAAATGAGCTAGTATATGAAGGGCTTGTAGATGGAGGACACGTAAAGTGGTACGATACAAATCGTTTGGAAATATATCAGCAAATGGGAATTCCAATAGAGGGAATGAGCCAAGATGATATGATAAAAATATATGATGTGGTAGAAAAAAATACCATTACAAAAACCGAAGCTGATAAAAAATAAAAATATATTATTCCATAATTATGAGCAAATGCTTGTTGTTTTTACAAAATAAGTTTAAATTCGTTTGTATATGGAGCTAAAAATAAAGTTTATTCAGTTTTTTGTAAAAATAAAATGGAACTAGACAAGATAAGTAAAAAAATATTTACAGGCGATAAGATTATTTGGGGAGTTGTTTTCCTTCTAGTAATTATTAGTGTTTTGGTTGTATATAGTGCCACTGGTGCGATTGCTTTCAAAAGAATGGACGGTGATACAGAATATTATCTTCTCAAACATAGTATTCTTCTGATAATGTCCTTAGTTATTATGTGGGTTTGTCATCGAATAGATTATAGATATTATTCTCGTCTTTCTCGTTTGGCACTTTTGATTTCTGTTCCACTTCTGATTCTGACGTGGCTTTTTGGTACAACTATTAATGAAGCAAGTCGTGGAATTATGATTCCATTTATAAATCAGTCTTTCCAAACTTCTGATTTTGCCACGCTTGCCCTTATTGCCAATGTTGCCAGTATGCTTTCTAAGCGTCAGCAGAGCATTAGAGAGTTTCAACGTTCTACGCTTCCCATTATTTTTTGGTCTGGACTTATTTGTGGCTTGATTGCCCTTGCGAATTTCTCTTCGGCTGTTTTGCTTTTTGCAACTTGTATGCTCATTATGTTTATTGGTCGTGTGCCAGTGCGTTATTTGGTCATGACGGTTGTAATTGGTGCTGTGGTTGGAATGATTGCTCTAAAACTAGGGCAACGTTCTGGAACGGCTGTTTCTCGTATGAAAGCCTTTTTTGATACAGAACAGGTTACTTTTCAAGAAGAACAATCCTATGTTGCTGTTGCTACTGGTGGACTCATAGGAAAAGGAATTGGAAACAGCCAACAACGAAATTTCTTACCACATCCTTATTCTGATTTTATTTATGCTATTATTATTGAAGAGTACGGACTTTTGGGAGGAATCATCATTCTAGGTCTTTATCTCATTTTGCTCTACCGAGGAATGGTAGCGATGGCAAATTCTGAGCGAGCCTTTGGAGGGCTTTTGTCAGCAGGACTAAGTTTTAGTTTGGTCGTGCAGGCATTGGTACACATGGGCGTTGTGGTTGGACTTGTTCCTGTTACGGGACTGCCTTTGCCACTTCTTAGTATGGGAGGAACATCTCTATTTTTTACAGGAATTTCTTTGGGAATTATTTTGAGTGTGAGTAGAGGAGAATATGAAAAAACTGAAAAAGAACCCATTACACCTCCACAAACAGGAAATAATTATCGTAGAATTGTTCATACGATAGAGTAAAATTTATTTATTTCTTACCTACCAAAACAGCTACACCTAGAAGAGCTATGGTAAGAAGAATACCACCAAGTTCGAAGAAAATAATGTAATCTGTCAGAAAAAGACGAGCAATTTCATCAAGTGTAGAAGTTTCTATAGTTGATGAAATTTCTTTTTTTGTAGCAAATGTTATCAATTTACCTCTCCAAATCCAACTTAAAAGTACTACAATAAGCAAAGTAGAGAAGGAAATACCAGAAAGTTTGTATTGCCAATCAGATACAATTTTTTCATCTGATATTTTATGAACAAACATAATTCCGAAGAGCAGCAACACCACAACTCCACCCACATAAATAGCTAAGTGTGTAGCAGCCACAAAATCAGCACCCTGTAAAACAAAAAGTGCAGCCACTCCAAGCATTGCTCCTAGAAAAGAAAAAGCTGATTTAACAACTTCCCTCTGATACCAAACACTCAAAGCACTCAGAATAACAATACTTCCAAAAATGATTTCTAAAATTTTTATAGTATTCATATAAACAAAATTACAATAAAAAAGGACAAGATTTTAACTTGTCCTAATTTTCTTAGCTTTTGGTCTGCTCTAACGAGACGACCTAAATAAATCTTAGCCGTTGTTGGTGTCTCACCAACGACAACCACTACAAACTAATGTCCTCCTTTTTGGCAACACATAGGCAAATCATTATAAGCACCAGATTCGGCTGTTACACCGTCAGCATCGTAACCAACACCAGCAATCATTTTTCTAATCGCCTCTGGATTGGTTTTTTTAGGATTGAAAACTACTGTGGTTTCTTTTTTATCCAAATCAACAGTTACAGACTTGATGCCTTTTTCTTGAATGAGCGATTCTTCAATGCGTTCCTTGCACATTCCACATTGGATAGATTCTGTTTTGATAACAATACTTTCCTTCTTAGTAGGTGTAGAAGCGTGTGATGTTCCAGCAAAAGCAAAAAGGATGAAAACGAGTGAAAATAAGATAGATTTCATAAAATTGGGATTTATATAATTAAAGTTTGATTAAATTAAAATTTAGAAATAAAAACGAAGACCTGCATAGCCCATCGCTCCCATAATTGGAGCATAAATATTGCTTGTGTCAAATCTTTCTCCAAAAGGATTATCAGCGTTGATAATTGGGTTGGGTTGTGAGTAATTTGTTAAATTCTCCCCACCAATATAAACTTCAAGAGGTTTATTTGAGATTTTGAAATTACGTGTAATCTGTGCGTTCATTAAGAAATAGGCTGGACTTTGAGAACTTTCAATGATTTGATTGTCGTTATTCTCATCAAAAGAAGCTGGCAGACGTTGCGAGCCGATAAACTGTCCAGTCCAATCGAAAGCCCATTTTTTATTTTTTGTTTTGTATTCCAAGTTAGTAAAGAAACGATGTTTGGCTGTATAAGGTACGGCAACCAACTCATTATTGATAGTCGTTTTGACATCATAATATTTATAGGCAAAAATGATGTCAAAACCTTTCAAAAGTTCGTATTCTGCTTGTGCTTGGAAACTATTAGCATACGATTCTTCATCAAGATTGCTAAAACGAATTTCAGACGGATTTTCTACATTCAGAACCACTTGATTTTCGAAGTCTGTTCTATAAAAATCTAGCGTGATTTTTCCTTTGCGCTCTGCTATTTCAAAGCCTTGTACAAAACTAGCTCCCATATTCCAAGCAATTTCTGGATTTAGATTTTGAGGTAGAAACAAACTTCTTGAACTAGCAAAAAAACGAGCATTCTCCACAATCGGATTGGCTACACGAAATCCACGCCCTGCCGAAGCACGAAATACTGTGTTTTCAGCAGCGTTCCATTTTAGATTTAAGCGAGGAGAAATCTGTGTTCCATACAGATTATGAAAATCAGAACGTACACCAGCCACAATCGTAACATCTCCATCTTGATTGAAAGTATATTCTGTAAAAATAGCAGGAATTTTTTCTTTCCTTAAAGGAATAATATATGCTTCTGCATTATCTCCTATTGAATAATCGATATAGACTCGTGAAGTATAGTTATAAACATAACTCACACCACTACGAAGCAAATGTTTTTTAGAAATATTCCAATCTAAAATTCCATTGTAGAAAAAATACTTTTCTTCGCCGTCAAAAAACTTTCTTCCCCAAACTTGATTGAGTTTATGATAATTTGCTGTGAGTTGGTTTCCAAAGTTTAGATTTTTACTCAGAAAAAGACCTAGTTTTCCCCAAACTTCAGTTCTACTTGTATTCATTTCTACACCATACGCATTTTGTTCTACAAATTTAAAATTTGATTTTCCATAATTTGTAGATTGGTAATCTACTTGTCCTCCATATCTGTTTTCATCCAAAACACGAATGCCAAACTGTGTTTCAAACTTTTTTCCTTCGTATTTCCAACGGTTCAAAACATTGAATTGTCTGTATTTTGGTAAATCTAAAAAGCCATCATTATTTCTATCATTCTCCATTACAGAACCACTTGCATGCAGAAGTGTTGCTGATTGCCACTTAGAGTTGATATGATGGATAAGGTTTAGATTTGCTTCCATTCTACCATTCGGATTCAAATAAAGATTAAAAAGATTTTCATTTTCTTCTTTCTTTTTGGTTGGAGAAGCAAGCTGCGTATTGATTTGTCCAGTAATAGATTCATATCCATTGACTACCGAACCTGCACCTTTATTGATGTCAATAGAAGAAACCCACGTTCCAGAAATAAAGCCTAGTCCAGAGCGAACATTCAGACCTCGCATCATCGGCATTCCTTCTACTAAAAGTTGAGAATACACCCCATCAAGTCCTAGCATTTTTATTTGACGAGAACCTGTAACAGCATCGGCAGTAGTGGCATCAACAGAAGCATTGGTTTCAAAACTTTCTGAAAGCGTACAACAAGCTGCTTTTTTGAGGTCATTTGTTGTTATAGTTTCAGTCTGACTAACCAAAATATCATCCGTATTGCCTTCTACCACAACATCAGCAAGAGAGGAAGATTTTAAGGTTATATTTATAAAAGATTGACCTTCTATAGAAATTGTATCTGATTGGTAGCCTGTGTAGCTAATAACTAAATCGTCTGTTTGAGAGATTCTTTTAAGTTGAAAGTTACCATTTTCATCGGTAGTTGTGCCGATAGTTGTTCCTTTCCAAACAACATTGGCAAAAGGCAAAGCAGAAAGCGAATCAGAATTTGATTGAGAAGTTTCTGAAACTTTTCCTTTTATAAAGGAATTATCTTGTGCAAATAACGAGATAGGCAGCAAAAAAAACAGGATAGCTACCATAAATTTACACACAGTAAAATTATATTTTTTCATTGGTATTGAATTTATTAAGGTTGATATATTGGTCGTTGGTGAGGACACCAACAACGGCGTGGAGTGTGAAAATGTAGCGCATACTTTATGTATGCGAACAGTAAAAAAACTTTGTCAATGGTCTTGACAATAGTTAATTCATTTCGCCTACCAACGAAACACCTGAATAAAAACAATATAGAGTTTGCCCAACTTCCAATTGGGTGGAGGAAGGTCTGTAAAGTGAAGGATTTGAAAAGCTGTAAAAATTGGCTTTTCAGTAAGGTTTTTAAAATAATTTTGAGAAGGAAGAAGAGCTACAAAATGATCAAAATCAAAATGTGTTTTTTCTAAAGCAATAGCTTCAAAATCGATCTTTTCATAGATAGTTTCTGTATCACAACAATCGTCTTTTGAGTTTTCAGAAAAAGAATGATTTTTTTCTTGTTCTACTTCTGCAATAAGTTTTGCTAACTTCTGTTCTGATATTTTACAACAACATTTCTTTGTTTTGACAAGAATAGAAGTATTAGTCATTCCACTCATCTGACAATAATGCTCAATAATAGGCAGCCCTACCGAACCCAAAATGATTTGGAGAGAAAGCCAAAAGCAAATAATTGTAGTATGGAATTTATAGAAAATCAATATATTATGATTGTTTTATAGAACTACTTGACTTGATAAACAAGTTTAATGCAACAAAGTTATACTATTTATACGTAAAAACTCAATTTAAGGGTTTCATTTTTAAGATTTCTGTATAGCTTTGTATTTCATTAACAACGAACGACAAAAAACATTCTAATTTTTTCCAAAATTTATTTACATTTTTTAGTATTTATGAACTTTGAATATTTATTAACAGCCCAAGGACTGACAAGTCTTTTTATCCTTGCACTTTTAGAAATTGTATTAGGAATAGACAATATTATCTTTATTAGTATTATTGCAGGGAAAGTCCCACCTGAAAAACAAAACTCTACTCGTCTGATAGGTCTAGCCTTGGCATTAGTTGTGCGTATTTGTCTTTTGTTTGGAATTACGTGGCTCGTTGGACTGACAGCAACCGTTATTGATGCTACAGGTTTTATTCATTCGTTAGGAATAGAAAAAGATTTGGGAGAAGGTGGAAAGCTCTCTTGGAAAGATATTATTTTACTTGCTGGAGGTTTGTTCTTAATTTATAAAAGTACGACAGAAATCCACGACAAAATGGAACTTACTGAAGAAGAAGAAGCTCCAAAAGTGGGTAGTAATGCCGTAGCAGCAGCTATTTTTCAGATTATTTTGGTAGATATTGTATTTTCATTTGACTCTATCCTTACGGCTGTCGGAATTGTAAAAGAAGTTTCTGTAATGATAGTAGCTGTTATTATTTCTATGATTGTAATGATGCTCTTTGCTGCAAAGATTAGTGATTTTATCAATAATAATCCCACTTTCAAAATGCTTGCCCTATCTTTCTTGATTCTGATTGGTTTCCTCTTAGTTTTAGAGTCTTTAGATGTACACGTAGAGAAATCGTATGTTTATGTAGCGATGGCGTTTGCTTGTGTTGTTGAAATTTTGAATATGAGAGTGCGTAAAGGTACGCAGAAAAGTAGAAATATTATTCCAATGGGACTTTCTGTTCCTGTTCCCTATATGCAAGACATAGAGGAAAAAGAAGAAGAGAAGAACAACTAATTTACAACTACTTTTTTATACAATAAAGTTGTTTAAGAATAGACAAATAACCGTCGTTGAGGCTCAAAATACAGCCGTCAACGAGGATAAATTACCCTAAACGACGGTTTTAAACCTCGTTTACGGTTGAAAAAATACATTCTTAAACAACTTCAATTTTAAAAAGCATTAGAAAAAACTTCTAATGCTTTTTTTATCTATTGATTTATGCTCCAAACGGAAAACTTAACGGTTGGCTATCCTTCCAAAATTATTTTGGAAAATCTCAATCTGCATTTAGAAAGAGGAAAACTAACAGCACTTTTAGGAGTAAATGGGGCTGGCAAATCTACTTTACTCAGAACGATTGCAGGCATACAAAAACCCATAGCAGGAAGTGTGTTTTTTAGTGATAACATTTCACGTAAAAAAAATGAAAAGGTTATTCATAAGCTATCAAAAAAAGAAATAGCCAAAAAGATAAGTTTGGTCTTGACAGAACAAGCAGCCACAAATCGCCTAACTGTAAGAGAACTGATTGCACTAGGGCGTTATCCTCATACCTCTTGGAGAGGGAGTTTTGATAGTCAAGACAAAAAAGTAATTGATTGGACTTTAGAAGCCGTCAGTATGAATGAATATGCTGATGTTCCGATAGGAGAACTTAGTGATGGCTTGCGCCAAAAAACAATGATTGGACGTGCGCTTGCACAAGAAGGAGATATTTTAATTTTAGACGAACCGACAGCACACTTAGATTTGGTAAATCGTAGTGAAGTAATGCTACTTTTGGCTCAAATAGCTACTGATTTTGACAAAGCAATTTTAGTTTCTACTCACGAGCTAGATTTAATTTTACAAATTGCTCATACATTGTGGCTTATATCGTCGGAAAATGAATTAAATCAAAAGGGAAAACTCCAAAACCGTAAACTTTTAGTGGGCTTGACAGAAGAGTTGGTTTTGAATGGTGAGCTTGCCAATACATTTGTGCGTCCTCCTCTTTATTTTGATAGAGAAAAAGGTAATTTCAAAATTCAGAATAAAGAAAAAAAAGCAGCTTTTTTCTTACAGGGTGATGCAATAGGAATACATTGGACAAAAATAGCATTAGAAAAACAGGGGATTCATACCGATATTTTAGAACTAAATGTTGGTACTAAGGATAGTTTGATTATTAAAGTTGTAAAGCAAAGTGAAAATAGTTGGAAGTGGATTTTTAAAGAGAAAGAGTTTCTAAGTTTGGAAAAAATAATTGTATTATTATCTGATAAGAAAAACTACTAAAATACTCCTTTTAAGTTTTTTTATTCATTGATTTATAGACGTTTATACAAAAATAGTTTATTTGATGAGCTGTTTTTAGTATTTAGTACTGGAGTGATATTTTTCATTAATAGTGATTTTTTTATTTGTTTTTTCAAAAGTTGTTGTTAGATTTGCCTCATCAAAAATATGATTTATTTTATTTTTGAAACATAGGTGGTATCTGAAAAACCTTTAAATAGAGTAGGAAAATTACTTAATATTATTAATCTTAACTTAAGATGAAAAACAAATTGAAATTGAAAAAAGAAAAAATCGTTGTTTTGACAGACGAACAACAAGCATCTGTAAACGGTGGAGCTGAATTAGCTTTGACAGGAAGTCGTTTAATCGTTTGTGGTTCTAAGAAAAAATGTAGTGCTTCATGTAAAGGTCTTGTTTGTATTCCTTTATAATCGAAAGCGAAATAAAAAGAGAATCTAAATCATAATTTTAGATTCTCTTCTGTTTTATAAAAAACGAAGATGAAAAATAAATTAAAATTAAAAAAAGAAAAAATTATTTTTTTGACAGATGAACAACAAGCATCTGTAAATGGTGGAGCTGAGTTAGCTTTGACGGGAAGTCGTTTTCTTAGTTGTGGTTCTAGAAGCAAATGTACTTACTCGTGCAAAGGAATTATTTGTATTCCTTTATAAGATATATATCTATTTAGCTTTTTCCACAGTAACAAGCAATTCAGCTAGATTAAAGTGTTATAATATGTGTAGTTATAAAAAAATAGCCTTTTTAATCATTATTAGTTTTTTCTTAATTATTAGAACAAGTAAGGCTCAATTACATCAGGTAATCTCTGATAATCTTAGTGAACAAGTTGAAATATTAGCATTAGGTGACCCAAATCATTATGAAGGAACTATAAATACGCACCGTATAGGCTTGATAAAAGAGTTGGTTAAGAATAAAAAATTTAGAGTGATTGCATTCGAATCCAATACATTTGAAATGTATCATTCTTATAAGAAATTCAAGCAATCAAAAAATCCCACAGACTTATTTAATGGGATGTATGCAAATTTTAAGTGCCAAGAGTTAGTTGAGTTATTTGATTTTGTAGAAGAACAAAATAAAAAAGGAGATTCTATTATAATTGCAGGTTTTGATACTAATTATTCAGGTAGCAAGACAATGGAGTATCTTCTTCTTTCTCTTGAGAAATACCTCAAAAATAAAAATATTTTATCCATAGAAGAGAAAAAAGAATATTTTAATAATTTAGAAAAATCATCTATTGTCAACTTAAGAGTTTTATTTATGAATGGAGATAAGGTTATTTCTGAACTTATTCCTCCAACAAAAAAAATAATAGCTGCTTTAGAAGCAGCACAAAATAAAACACAAGATGAAAGATTTTTAAGACAACAGTTACGAAATATCCTTCAACTAAGAGAAAACAGAAATGATGAAGAAGCAATGAGTTTTTGGAATAGAAGAGACTATTATATGATTGATAATATTGAGTTTCTTAAAAAAGAATATCCAAACCAAAAAATAATTTTGTGGGGCGCTTCTGGACATTTTTTGAAAGATGCTAAAAAAGTAAATATTCCCTTTTTTCAAAATGAAAAACTTGTTATCATCGGACAAAGATTGAAAGAAAAATATAAAGAAAAATACTTTCTTATCAGCTATTCAGCTTTATCTGGAAAACGAAAAGTAGCCTTTGGAAATGCTAAAATTGATACGCCAAAAGAAAATACACTTGAATACATAGCTCTTCAGAAAAGTATAGAAGAAAAAACTACATTCTATCTAATGAATTTCTCTTCACAACTTGATATTCCTCCAACAAAACAAAAAGAAAAAATTAATTCTAGAATACTTGGGCATTCTGATACAGAAATGGAAATACAAGAAGTTTGTGATGCTGTAATATTCTTAGACAACTGCCAACCTTACACGAAATTTAAAGAAAAATAATATGAAACTAGGGATTCTTGATTTAGGACTTATTTCACTAGATACAAAAGAAACTTCTGCTGATGTGCTGAATAACACGTTTTCTGCTGTACAGCTTGCAGAAGAATTAGGTTTTGAAAGATATTGGTTAGCTGAACATCATGCTCCTGATACAGCTTGGAGAAATACAGACTTAATGGTGGCAATGGCTGCAGGCTTTACAGATAAAATAAAAGTTGGTTCGGCTGGTGTGATTGTATCGGTAAACAATCCGTATAGAGTAGCAAATAATTTTCGTTTGGCTTCTGCTTTATATAGTGATAGAATCGAATTAGGATTGGCACGAGGTTCTGTTACAGAAACGTATGCTAAACATTTGCTAGATATTGATATCGATACTGTAGATTTGGAAAAAAAATATGAAGATTTGATACTTTTCTCACGAAATCAGCATTCTCAAGTACCTGTACCTCCTTATGGAACAAAAAGCCCAACTCTTTGGGCATTAAGCAGTGGAGCTGGAGGAATGGCAAATGCTATTACACACAATTTAGATTATTGCATTTCATTATTTCATGGAAATGAGTGGAATAAAGAATTAGCAGATGCTATTAAGAAATTTAGAGATGTTTTTTATGAAAGAAATGAACGTATTCCTAATGTGGTTATTGCTTGTGCAGGAGTTTGTAGTGATACAAATGAAAATGCAGAATTAAAATTAAATAATTTCTTAGGTAATGGCTCTACATGGAAGCCCAATATTACAGGCTCGCCTGAAAAATTTCATGAAGAATTTGAAAAATTGACGAAAGATTCTGGAGTAGAAAACTTTGTATTTTGTGATTTGTCGCATGCTTCTTTAAAAGAAGAAAATTTGCACCACTTAAGTAAACTAATAGAAAAAGAAGTATATGTTTAAAAAAGAAGATGTTTCAATATATTTTGATAATCAAAGTGATGTTTTTTTTCAAAATTCTAGCCTTTTAGGAAACTTAGGAAGTCTGTATCTTTTAGGTAATATAGATGCTTCAAAAGCAGAAAAATTATTAGAAGAATTTTACAAAGAAATACAAAATGCTCCTTTTGTGCCTTCAAATATCTATGGACTTTCAGGTATTGGACTTTTGCTCTCTTATTTAGATAAGGTAAGTCCGTCTGTATTTGCTTCTCATAAATCAGAGTTTATAGTAGATTTTGCTGATGATATTTATGAGAATGCTCTTCAAATGGCAAAAGATGTGAATTATGATACATTTGAAGGTCTTGTGTCAGTGCTTAATTTTTTTATTGCAGCTCAAGAAACGCAGAAAGTACATCAAACACTTCTATTGTTACAAAATACGGCTCAAAAGCTCTATGATGCGGACAAACTAACTGATTTAGGTCTAGCACATGGTATTTGTGGAATTATAGCAGGGTTGTGTAAAGGTTTTTTGTTTTTAAAAGATACATTAGAAAAAGAAAAAAAAGAACAACTTCAAACTACGATTTCTACTCTGACAGAGTACCTATTATCACACTCATTAGAAAACAATAGTTATTGTTTTCCAATGAGTGTGGGAGAGAAATATAGTAGATTAGCTTGGTGTTATGGTGATTTGTCAGTAGCTGTTGCTCTAACGTGGGTAGCTTTAGTATTACCTAATAATCAGAAAATAAGGGAAAAACTTTATTCCGTTTTAGAAAACGCTATTGAATTGGCAGATGCTAAGAGAAACTATTTGGTCAATTCAAATGATGCTACTTATGATTTAGGAATCTGTCATGGGTTGGCAGGAAATTGCTTGATTTTTAAGAGAATCAATGAGATTTTTCCAAAAAAAGAATTACAAACTGAAATAAAAAGACTTGAAGCTGAAATAGCTAAGGTTTTAGAAAAAAATAAATTTAATACCAAATTACCTATTCCTAATCAAGCCAATGAAATTATTTGGCAAAGTGATTTCTCTCTTTTAGAAGGACTTTCTGGTGTTCTTCTTTTATATTTTGATGATGAAATACAAAAAGGTTGGGATAGTTTTCTCCTAACAGATTTTCCTGCTAATTTTTAGTGAAAAAGTATAGTGTTAATAGTATAATTATAGTTTGAATAAGTTATGAATTATTATTTTTTACGTTCTCCTCTCAATCCATTATTTACAGAACAAGAAGCTGACGAACAAGCCATATTTTTATCTTCTCCAGAGTTTTATTCTGTAATTCAAGAATATAAAAAAGGAAATGTAAAGGAAGAGAAGTTAGAAAAATATCAAATATCTAAAACAAAATATGATTTGCGTTCTCGTTTTCGTTGTACTCCTTTTGGAGCTTTTTCGGGAATACATGCTGGTGAAATGACTGACACAACAAGTAGTTTTTTGCATAAAGGAGTAAAAAAATACCATATTTCGTTAGATATGTCTGTTCTTTCTAATTGGGTAGAAAAACTACATCAAATTTCTGAACTGGTTGAGCTATTGAAATTATATCCAAATACAACATTATACCAACAAGCTGAAAACTTTAGGTTCATAGAACATTATAAAGCGAACAACAACCGTAGAAAATATGCTATTACAAAAGTAGAGTGGGATGAATTTTTAGACAAAATCATAGAGTTTTGTAAGGGTGGAAAACAAATTAGTCAAATTGCTCAGATGCTCTTAGCATTTGACATTACTTTAGAAGAAACGACAGAGTTTGTGCAAGAATTGGTAAAAGAACAAATATTAGTTACCGAATTAGATTTGAAAGTGACAGGAACTTTATTTGAGCAAAATTTGTGTCTCCAACTCAGAGAGTTACTAGCTTCTTATCCACATTTGAGAGAGGTAGATTTCTTAAAAAAATCAGAGGCTTTATTGTTAGATTTAAGTAGTTATTATCAAGAAAATAAATTAAATAATAAAGATTTATTAGCTTTTTCCAAGAGATTTAAAGAGTTAGAAATACCTTTCGAACTAACTACATTATTTCAAGTAGATACTGTACTTTCTTTAGAAGAATCTCAACTCAACCCAAGAATAAAAACAGACATTGCACAGACTGTGAAATTATTGGCTAAGGCAGAAGTTTTCCAAGAACAACAGCTTTTAGAAGAATTTAAAGTGGCATTTCTGCAACGCTATGAGGAAAGAGAAGTGCCTTTAATGCATGTACTTGACCCTGAAAATGGATTAGGGTATCCATTAAAATCACAATCACAAAATGATGCTGCTCCTTTATTAGAAGGAATGCCATTACGAAGATTAAAATTTGTAAATCAAGAAAGTAAAAATAACAAGTGGAGTTCTTTACTCAGAAAAAAGTTTATTGCTGCACTCAAAAATGAGGAAAATAGTATAAAAATAGAGGAAAAAGATGTGAAATCTCTATCAGCAGAAGATAATGTAAATAAATTACCTCTAACTTATTCATCTTTAGTGAATATTTTGGCAGAATCTCACGATGCGATTGACAGGGGAGAGTATAAAATCAAACATGTACTTACTTCTGGTTCTTCAGCTATAAATCTATTAGGAAGGTTTTGCCATGCTGATAAAAATACAGAAAAATATACCCTAGAAATAGCAAAAAAAGAACAAGAAATAACAGAGGATAAAATTTTGGCTGAGATAGTTCATTTACCTGAATCTCGTACAGGAAATATTATTGCTCGTCCTAAATTACGTGATTACGAAATTCCTATTGGAGTTTTGCCTTCTGAAAATTCTGAATCTGTATATCTGAATGATATTATGGTTTCTGTAACAGAAGAAAAAATAAAATTGCGTTCTAAAAAGTACAACAAAGAGATACTTCCTAGAATGGCGAATGCTCATAATTTTAGTTTTGGAGAAGTTCCTGTATATCGTTTTCTGTGTGATTTGCAAGCACAAGGAACAATCAATGATTTGACTTTTAATTGGGGAGAGCTATCTTCAGAGCCTTATTTGCCTAGAGTGGAGTATAAAAATGTAATACTTTGTTCAGCACAATGGAAAATAAATCTGAAACGTATTGGGTTAGATAAGAAAAAATCAACAGAAGAGGCTTTGTCTATTTTGCGAAAATATTTTCAAGACAATAATATTCCCAAACAGCTTACTTTTGGAGAGGGAGATAATATCTTGCCTTTATTTACAGAAAAAGATGATAATTTAGCTGTTTTTTGGCAAGAGTTACGCAAAAAAAATGAGATTACAGTAGAAGAAATGCTCTACCATTCGGATAATCTATTCATAAAAGATGAAAATGGAAATGGATATACCAATGAGTTTATTGTTCCATTTGAAAATAAGACAAAGACAGAAAACTTATCTAATGTTGCTTTAAATAAGGTTAATGAGATTTCTGTACAAAGAGATTTTTATGTCGGTTCAGAGTGGTTATATTTCAAAATCTACACAGGTGTCAAGACAGCAGAGGAGATTCTGACCACAATTATTCATCCTTTGTCAGAACACTTGATAGATAAAGAAATCATTCAAGAATGGTTTTTTATTCGTTATGCCGACCCAGAGCATCATTTGCGAGTGCGATTTAAAGGGACAGGCAATTTTTATGAAAGTTTGATAAGTATTATGTATCAAAACTTGGATGCTTACATAAAAAATGAGTTGGTATGGAAAGTTCAAATCGATACCTATCAACGTGAAATAGAAAGATATGGAGCTAAAAATATTGCTAATAGTGAATATTTATTTTTCAGAGATAGCGTAGCTATTTCTAAAATACTCTCTAATCTGAAGGATGAAAATCTGCGTTGGAAAGTAGGAATGCAAGGCGTAGATTATTTATTGAATGATTTTGGACTCTCCATAAGTCAGAAAAAAACAATTATGGAGTTTTTATCTGTGGCATTTTTGAAAGAGTTTGCTATTGAAGGTTCTTCAAAGATAAAGTTACTTGCCAAAAAATATAGAGATAATAGAAAAGAAATTGAAACGATACTCAGTAATAGGGATACAACTCTTTATGACCAAATTTATGAAGAAAGAACTCAAACAACACAACCTATAATTGCTTTCATAAAAGAGTTGCGTAAAAATTCAGAACTAGAGTTACCACTTGAAGACTTGATAGCCAGTTATATTCACATGTTTTTGAATAGATTTTTTAGGTCAAATCAAAGAAAACATGAATGTATGATTTATTATATGCTTCATCAACATTATCGCTCTTGTGAGGCTCGTCAGAAGAAGAAAAAAAAGACAGAATTGGTATTAAACTAATAAAATTATTGTAAAAAAAAGGAGGTTGTAATTTTATAAGCTCCCTTTGCTTTCTATCAAATCTTTGAAAAATTAGTGTAAATCAGATAGTGCATTAAAAATAGCAATCAATAATAACAAAAAACTTGCAATGAGGGAAAAAAGTCCAACTCTATCCCATTTCAAATAGGTATCGTTTGCTCTTGAACTAATAGCATAGTTTACCATAGATGTTATGAAAAAAGCTAGACCTAATCCGAATATATTCAAATGCAGAGTGGTTGAAAGTACAAATCCAAAAGCTATACAAGATAGATTGACAAGTAGTAGGTTACTCCAGTCTTCTTTGTTCTTCTTCTGTCTTTTATTCATACTTTCTAGACTTCTTTTCTAAGCCTTGCTACTGGAATATTCAACTGTTCTCTGTATTTAGCAACTGTACGGCGTGCAATCTGATAGCCTCTAGCACGAAGGAGTTTTTCTAGTTTGTCATCAGAATAAGGTTTGCGTTTGCTCTCGTCTTCAATGAGTTTCTTTAAGATAGCTTTTACTTCTTTGCTACTTACATCTTCACCCGAATCGGTCTGAATACTTTCAGAGAAGAAGTATTTTAATGGAAAAACTCCAAAGTCTGTCTGAACCGATTTACTATTGGCTACCCTAGAAACTGTCGAAATATCCATTCCAATTTCGTTGGCAATGTCTTTCAAAATCATTGGACGAAGTTTAGAGTCTTCTCCTTCTAAGAAAAACTCTCGCTGATATTCCATAATAGCACTCATTGTTTTGAGTAGTGTCTGTTGGCGTTGTTTTATGGCATCAATAAACCACTTGGCAGCATCTAATTTTTGCTTTACAAAAGAAACTTCTTGCTTTAGTTTTTTATCTTTTTTATCACTCTTATCATAACTCTCCAACATATTTGTATAGTTTCTACTAATATGAAGCTGAGGTGCATTCCTAGAATTGAGTGATAAGTCAAGTTTTCCATTATTATATTTTATAGTAAAATCTGGAATTACATATTGGACTTTTACCATCCCAGAACCCGAACCACCTGGTTTGGGGTTGAGTTTTAGAATAACTCCCATTGCAGCTCTTAACTCGTCTTCTGAAAGGTTGAGTTTTCTCTGAATCTTTTTAAAATGCTTTTTCTTAAATTCCTCAAAACACATAGAAATAATATGAATAGCATCTTCCAAAACTTTGAACTCTTCTTTATTTTCTACTGCTTTTTCTTGCTCTATTTTTTCTTTTCTATTTTTTTCTAGTCTTTTGAGTTGGATTAATAGACATTCTTGTAAGTCCCTTGCTCCAATTCCTGCTGGGTCAAATTGCTGAATGCGTCGTAGAAGTTTTTCTACTTCACTTCTATCTGTCTGAATATTTTGTATAAAAGCAAGGTCATTAACAATTGCGTCGATATCTCTACGTATGTAGCCATCATCGTCAATACTGCCGATAAGTTGCATTCCGATGGCGTGCATGCGCTCGTCCAAACGCAAATAACCCAACTGACGAGTAAGTTCATCTGTCAGAGAGCTTACAGAAGAAATCGGCATATCTCGCTCTTCTTCTTGGTAGTTTCCATCGCCTTGCATTTTATAACCTGCTACATCGTCTCTATTCAAATAATCGTCGATATTTACGTCTGAACTAGAATCTTGAATAGAATCTAATGAAGTTTCAGAGTAATCCATTTCATCGTAGTCGTCGTTACCATCTTCTTCTTTGTCTTTCTCACGTCCTTCTTCTAAGGCTGGATTGCTTTCCAACTCTTCCTCTACTCTTGAATCTAATTCTGCTGTCGGAATTTGTAGGAGCTTGATAAATTGAATTTGTTGAGGAGATAATTTCTGACTAAGTGATTGTTTTACTGTTAATTTTTGCATAGGGATAGAAAGTTGAAAAAGTGAGCGTGTTAAGTATTTTTATCCTAAAGGGCAATTCAATACCTCGTTTATGGTTGGTTTTATTTTTAAAAAAATTTCAAAGTATAATTCTTTATTCTATTCTAAACGGAAAAAGAGCAAAGTCGTTTAGATAAATTTAAAAAAACTCATATTTTTTCAAAATTGGAACGAATTTTATGGTGATTTCTGATTTTTTGAAGGAAAAATAATGGCTTTAAGGCTTTTTAAATGAATTGTGAGACTACAATTTTCTAATTTTGTAGTATGAAATTACCTCAAATTGACAAGACTATTTTAGTTCATTTGGCTCTCTTTGCTGTGGCTCTGATTTATGGCGCAAATTACACGATTGCAAAAGAAGTAATGCCTACTTATATTTCTCCTTCAGCAACTATCTTGATGCGTGTTTTGGGAGCAACTTTTTTATTTTGGATTTTGGTAGGAGGCAAACGTCTTGTTTTGGCTGATAATAAGGAAAAAATTATTTTGCTTTTGAGTGCTATTTTTGGTGTAGTCGTCAATCAACTTTTATTTTTTGAAGGACTAGCCCGCACCACTCCTATCAATGCCGCTTTGATTATGACTACAACACCCTTGCTAGTTTTGGTAGTTTCGGCAATTAGTGGAGGGGAAAAATTTACATTTTTGAAAGCTCTAGGCGTTTGTCTAGGTCTTTTGGGGGCTGGCATGCTAATTAGTAGCAAGTCGGTAGCAGGAAATGTTGAATTTGATTTCAATTTGGGCGATTTATTTATTTTGCTCAATGCCACTTCATATGCTGTCTATTTGGTAATTGCCAAACCACTTTTGAAGAAATATTCTGCTCTTTCTATTAGTAAATGGATGTTTACGCTTGCCTTGCCTTTTGTTTTACCTTTTGGTTTTTCAAATTTGGGAACTACCAATTTTCAAGAAATGCCAGCCGAAATTTACGCAGGATTGGCTTATATTGTACTCTTTACTACTTTTTTTGCTTATCTCTTGAATGCTTGGGCATTGAGAAGTGTATCTTCTAGTGTAGTCGGAATTTATATTTATCTACAACCTGTTTTGGCTACTTTTATTGCTGTGGCATTAGACAAAGACTCACTGACAGTTACAAAACTTATTTGGGCTGCTTGTATATTTTTAGGCGTTTTTTTAGTGAGTAGAAAATAAATTAAATATTTGTTTGTACATTGTTAAATAAATGAGTAGCTTTATCTTTAAAAAAAACAAGTTTAATTATCAACACTAAACCTTATCACAGTTAATTTTGTAAAAAACATTTCTTTATAGTGTGGATTTTGCAACCCCAATGCTTTGGAGAAATAAGCACAATTTGGTTTTTAGTAAATCATTAATAATTAGCTCTATAAAAAGCTGTGATAACCTTTAATAATTTTTGATGTTAGATAAATTTATATACGAAGATAAAGAAGAGTTTAAAGCCAAATTAATAGCTCCAATTTTAGATAAGTCGGAAAAATATCAACTATTTTTATCTCAAATTACAGAACAAGAAAAAAAATGAAAAGGAATAGAGATAGGAATGGTAAATTATAGGGAAATTCTGCAAGCCAAAAAGAAATGGGATGCTATGCAATTAGAAAAACAGCAGTATGAAGATATGACTTTTTCTGTATTGGAGATGCTACAACGAATTATCACATTCTGTCAGAAAGATTATCTATTGGATAAGAAAAATATTGAAGGTCTCAAACAAGCTAAAAAATATTTTGAAGAAGCAAATTTTAATCAAACAGATAAGCATATAAAAAGCGAGTATATTGAAGAGTTGATATATAATTTTGCTGATAAATTTCCAGACAAAAAAAGCTATTCAGAAGCTCAAAAAGAAGAGTTGAGAATTATAGTGATTTTTGCTTTTCTGAAAGTGAGTATGCTGATATTTATAGAAGACTTTTCCTATATTCTTTCAAAAGAGCAATTAGAAAATCTCTATAAAAGTTTGGAAAGATTATTTTCTATTATTCCAAATCACAACTTGCTCAATTCTATGCTAACTTTAGCAGCTTTTACGCTTGATACAAATAAGAAAGCTAAATTGATACAGAATTTAGAAAAGGCAAAGAAAAATATAGATACGAGTTATGAGGCATTTTATGCGAGTAAAAAAGCACAGCAAGCAGGCAGTGCTTTAATTTCTCATGTTATTGGAGATTATTATATGCAGGAAAATAGGGATTTGGAGAAAGCAAAAGAGTATTTTGAAGAATCTTTACTAAAATACAAAGAACTTGCAGAAGATAATCCTTTGGAACATTTGCCATCGGTAGCCAAAGCATACAAATATTTGGCACATACATATTCCAGAAAAGAAAGCTATGTTTTAGCTGCTTTTTTCCATGAACAATGCCTTTTTATTCTAAGACGACTCTACAAAGTAAATCCAAAAAAATACGACTACGATTTTTCTGAACACGCATTTTATATGATTGGCTATCATCATAAAAAAATTGGAGATACAAAAAAAGCTATTGAATTGTGTGAATATTTTATTTTCAATGCTTCTGGAGAAGATGAACTTGTTTATACTTATGGTTATTTACTTCAAATTACAAGTTTTATGTTGTATGCAGAAGTAGAGTAACTTAATCGAATATGTTTTATCAATGTTCAAACGCAGATAGTAATTAAAGCTTATTACGATTATTTACGTAGGTCAGACTTCCTGTCTAATGAAAAAGATTAAAAAGACTTTATTTCAGTCAAAAACTAAGTTTTTGATTTTATCGTTTCTTATTATTTTAGCGTAGTGACTTTTGTATAGAAAGCAAAAATATATAAAAAATGCACACTCATAAAATAGATAAATATCTTCATCAAGATTTTTTAGAAGAAAAACGCAAAGACCCAATTACTGGCGATTTAATAGAAGTAGATAGTGAGATAGTTTTTTGTGCAAGATGTAAGTCTGCTTTTTTTAGAGAATCTTGGGAATTTATGGACAGAAGGCATTGTGGGCAAAACCAAACACTTCGAAACTTTCCCATCTCTAGGGAATTACTACTGAATGCCCCAATTATTAATCCTGCTTTTATTACGCCTTTGTCTTCTTCTTATAGTGTAGCAGAGTGGAACAAACATCTCAAAATATTTGAAGTAGAGGAAAAAAAGGCTGTCATACATCTAAAATCTACTTTTTTAGAGAGTTGGCAAGCAAGTAAAAGAATGATACAAAGCCCATTTTCTACATCACATTTTGAGGAGATAAAGAAGAAAACATCAAAAATAAAAAGTATTACAAATCCAATTGGAGAAAGTAAAAATATTTTTACCTTTTTTGATGAATATCCGATAGGTTTTATTTTCACATTATTTACAATAGCTTTTGCAGCCTATTCATTTATATTTTATGAAATGAGTGTACTTGTTTTAGCTATTCTAGGAACAATCTGGATAGGATTAGCCATAACATTCATCAACCAATTTTATAAGTTCAAATTACAGAATGTAGGAAGTAGGAAAAAAATCAGTATTTTTTCTTCTAATGTTTTAGTAGATTCTTATGAAGAAGTAAAAAGTTATAATTTATCAACTCTATTCGGAATAGTTGAGAATAAATTTTTTCTCTACAATGAAAAAAATAATTTTTTGTCTTTCTGTTTTCACGAAAAGAAAATAACTATCACTTACAAATCAGAAAAACGTTTGCTATTAGAGATTCAAGCACCGAACGAAGAGAAACAGATGTTTATGCTTGTATTTTTCTCTAAGCAAAGAATGACTAAATTTTTATCTACTTTGGCTAAACAGAAAAAACGATTTGATGATAAAAATAAGGTAAGCCTACTTCATTTTCCTGCCAATCAAGAAAAGCATATAAAAAGAAAATTGGGAACACATAAAGAGTTTGTTTTTGTCAGACCAACTCCAAAAGTAGCCCAAAAAGAACAGCTGAAAGATAATTCTAATAAAGAGGAGGGAATTATTAATCCAGTAGATTTAACAAAACTCAAGAAGAGCCAAAAAGTATCGAAGCAAAGCCAAAACAGAAATCGCCATCATCAGAACAGGCAACAAGCACAATATAGAAATTATAAAAGAAGATAAATTTTAGTAAATTGAAAAAATAATTAGTCAATTGATTATCAATGGGTTTAAATATTAAAGCAGTATAAAATTTTGAACTTAAAACGCTTAGAAATACAACTTAAAAAATGTTATCCACACATAGAAAAGTGGGGGCGTAAGCAAAATAATGACTGGGATAAAGAAACTAATTTTATTTACAAAGTAAGGCATTTTGGGCAACTAGAACATCATATAAAAATAAAATTTGAAAAGCAAAGTAACTTTAAGGAGTTGCGTATTTATACACTCAATCGATGGTATAATTTCTGGTCAGCACAAGGAGTAGAATATATTTTTTGTAGCTATCCGAATGTAGTCCCTCATTCAGACCCTTATCATCAGTATATAGATTTTTGGATTGATGAAATTCCCTTCGACCATAAAACAAGTGTTTTTCCAAAAAAATACAATCAAAGTATAGAGTTTGCTACATCTACTCCTCAAGATTTGATAAGATGGCTTTATGAAAATCAATCCAAACAAAAACGTTTTCACCTGCAAAATCGTCTTTTTTTAGTCTTACACGAAAAAAATGGACAGCATCAGAAGCTAAAGTCTGAAATTGGTATCTTGCAATCTGCCATAGAAAAATATTTAAGAGACTTTGACCCTAAAAATCTCAAAAAATTGGAGTTTGAAACCCATGAAGGAATAAAAACAGCCTACTCAGATTGTATTTTTATTGAGAGATAATCTAAAAGACTAAATTTTTCTGATTTGAAAATACTTTTTATTACTCCTTTGTCTCTTTTTTATAGAACTTCTCAAAGGCTTTATAAACAGCTAAATGAAGTATGGTTGCATGATTTTGGTCTAAAATAGGCTCATAAAAAAGTTGGATAGTTCCATTTTTAGTTGCTTCTAGCTTTTTGATAGCATCCACCAATTTATCGGCAACTTTGTGCATAACTGGATGCTCTTTTCCTAGTGATACAAAAATCTGTTTTTTGTAATCAGAATTTTTGCTTTTTTGTTCTTTTACATTTTTAGAAAGGGTTTCTAAAAATTCATCTCTCTTATTTATCATTCTTTGTTCGTCCCACCAAAGTGAAGGACTAACAATAATATAATTATCAAACAAATAGGGTTTTTTAAAAAGTATTTCGCTGGCTAAAAGTCCTCCTAAAGATTGTCCTATGATGGTTTTTTGAGCGTTTGTTTTGTAATTTTCATCTATCAAAGGTATAACTTCATTTTCTAGGTAATTGATAAAATTTTCAGAACCTCCACTCGTAGGAAGGTCTTTCAAATCTCTTTTATCTTGGCTTGGATAGGTAAAATCTCTATATCTTGATTTTCCTAAATTAGAGATTCCAACTACAATAGATTTGGGCAAAATATCATACATATTCATAAACTGAACTAACCCTGCAATATGTGGAAAATCCTCATTTTGAGAGCCATCTAATACATAAATAACAGGATAAGTTATTGTAGAATCTGGGTGATAGTCTTGTGGTAGATAAATATTTAGTGTTCGTTTTTCGCCTAGTTTCTTGGACTCAATTTCTTCAACTATGCCAAATGGAAAAACTTTTTTGTTTTGTGCAGATGCTGAAAATAATAAAAATAGAAACAAGGATGAGAGAATATACTTTTTCATTTTTGGTGGTTGTTGAATGTAAATTTTATTCAAATGTAATCAAAAAT
>NZ_JAHDIG010000065.1 GCF_020630935.1 Bernardetia sp. | reverse complement strand
AGCGTAAAACCTTCGTTTTTGGTTTTCTTTCCCTTCAAATAAAGTTTCAAAATCATAGAGACTCCTAACAAGATTCGGATAGAAATTATGGTAATTCCGATGAGGTAAACCAAGAAAAGCCAAGTGGAAGGTTCTGAAAAAATGCTAGTTGTAGTTTCGATACTTGCTGTATTGATAGCATCTCCATAAGCTAAGAAAATATCGATTTCTGGAACTCTGACTGTTTCAGAAGTTTTGAAAAATAATCCTAAAAAATTGGAGATATTGAGTGGGAAAAACGGCAAAACAAGTGTGAGTAGCAATGCCGAAATTAAGTATTTTCTATTCAAATCAAAAAATGTTTCATTCTTTAAAAACAGAAAATAAGGAACGTAAAGCAGAGCCAAAAAAAGGCTACATTGCAATAGATAATCAAAAATTAAGAATTTCATTGTAATAGTGATTAATGACTAAGAATTAGAGTGTGTATCATCTTTTTTCTCTTCTTTTTCCATCATTTTCATAATGTCGTCTAGCTCTTCGATGTCTATTTCCTCTTTTTTAGCAAAAAATGAGACGAGCTTTTTAAACGAACCATCAAAATATCTATCCAAAACGCTTCTTGTTGCAAACTTGGCATATTCTTCTCGGCTAATGAGTGGGAAATATTGGTGTGTGTTGCCATAGGCTTTGTGTCCGACAAATTTTTTTGTTTCTAAAATTCTAACAATCGTAGAAACTGTTGTGTAGCTTGGTTTTTTTCCTTCAATTTTTTCTATGAGTTCTTTGACAAATGCTTTTTCAGCATCCCAAAGAAGTTGCATAATCTTCTCTTCGGCTTTTGTGAGTTCTTGCATAACAAATAATTTTGGTTATTGGTAGAGATGCCAATAATGGCAGGGAAAATTGTAATGGTAAAATGAACTAATCTTTTAGTTGATACAAACCTACATTATTAAAACTAATAAAACAAGTTATATAACTAATTTTTTAGTTAGTATTCAAAGTAAAAAAAACTGAAAAGCTAAATTTTAGCCTTTCAGTCATTTAGAAAGAGTATTTTCTTGGTTATTTAAACGGATTACTAAACTTCTCATCTTCTATCATTTCAGTATCGGTCAAGGTATTGAGAAAAGCAACCAAAGCATCTTTTTCTTCTTCTGTAAGATTCATTCTGATTGGATTTCCATTCGCATCTGTCAGAATTCTATCTAAATTGGGATGTGCTTGAATACCTGAATTATAATGTTCTATAACCTCTTCTAGCGTGGCAAAACGTCCATCGTGCATATAAGGCGCACGCAATGCAATATTTCTTAAAGATGGAGATTTAAACTTTCCAATATCTGCTGGATTGCCTGTGGATTCATAAACTCCTAAATCTGTTGTTGATGCTGCGTCCAAGCCATTGTTTGCTGACCTTGGAGGTGTGGTAAAGGCTTCTGTGCCATGACAGACTGTACAGCCCAATCCTCCTAAAGGAACACCTTCTAAAAATAGTGTTTTTCCTAAGTTTTCTTGTGCAGAAAAATTCTCAAAAGGTTCTGTGGCTCTGTTTACTGAGGCTCTTCCAATATCGTATTTACTTTGATAACTAACTAAACTTCTAACAAACTGCGCCAATGCCTTTGAAATTCTGTCATTAGTAATTGTTTCGTCTCCAAAAGCATCTTTAAAAAGAGGCTTGTAATAATCGGTTTGTTCTATTCTAGTGATGAGCGTATCTAAAGTTAGTCCCATTTCAACTTCGTCTTGAATAGGCATCAAAACTTGTTCTTCTAATGTAGCTGCTCTTTCATCCCAAAAAAATGTTCCTTTCTGATAAAAACGAGCATTGACAAGTCCCATAGAATGACGGCGAGTTTCTCCACTATCAAAACCTTTGCTCAAAATCCTTGCATCTGAAAACCCTTTTTCCTGTGCATGACAAGAAGCACAAGAAACAGTACTGTTTTTACTCAATAACTTATCATAAAATAATACTCTTCCAAGTGTTGCTCCTGCATCAGTAATTTGATTATCATTTGGAGTATTGTCAGTAGCTAAGGTAGAATTTATAGGTATTCCTGCTAAATTTGAGCTTGAAAAATGATTAGGAAAGTCAATATCAGAGTAATTGAAAGGCTCTGTTGGCAGATTCAAATTGTCAAACTGATGTTGTACTACGATTTCATCCTTTTCTTTACAGGCTGTAAAATTCAATAAGGCGACAAAAATAAAGCATAATACTATCTTGTTTTTATGAATATCCATAGTAAAAAATTAAGTAGTTGAAGTAATTTATTTTTGCTTGGATACGATAAAAACTAAAAGGTTTAAGTTTTTATTAAAAATTTTTTCGTTCAAAACGCCACGTTAGCAAAATAGATGAAGTAATCAGACCCAAACACAGTCCCCACCAAATACCAGTAACTCCCAGTCCTAAAACAAAAGCTAAAATATATCCTCCTCCAATTCCGATAATCCAGTAAGCAAATAAGCTAATGGCTGTCGGAATTTTAATATCTTCTAGTCCTCTAAGATTTCCAGCCGAAACTACTTGTATGCCATCTGTTAGTTGAAAAACAGCAACAATAATCAAGAGTTGCATCGTAATTTCTACGATTTGTGCTACGTTTTCTTCTGTTTCGTCTATATACCAAAGTGGAATTTCTCCTCTAAATAAAAATATCAATCCTGCCATGACTGCCATAAAAATCACTATCAGATAAACAGCACTTCTACCCGTAATTTTTATTTCTGAAAGATTATTTTTTCCTACCAAATTGGCTATCGCTACGGTTGTTCCTTGTGAAATTCCGACAGCAACCATAAAGGTTGTAAAGGCAATGTTGAGTGCAATCTGATGTGCTGCTAGAGCTTCTTTAGAAATCCAACCTGTCATAATTGCAGCTACTCCAAATGCTCCACTCTCAAAAACCATCTGCATTCCGATAGGAACTCCAATTTTCAATAGTTTTTTAAAAATTTCTTTAGAAAATACAGAAAATGAAAACTTGAAATCAATAAACTGTCTAAAAAAAGGCAAAGCAAAAATAATAATAAGCATTACCACAAGCATCACAATACGTGAAACAAGTGTGGCTACTCCTGCTCCTACAAGTCCAAGTTCTGGGAAGCCAAATTTTCCAAAAATGAAAAGGTAATTCAAAACAACATTAATTACACATGCCAAAATATTGACACTCATCGGAACTTTCGTCTTGGTAAGGGCTTCTGAAAACTGCTGCAATGCCAAAAATAAAAACCAAGGAATAATAGAAAGAGCCACCAAACGATAATACGGAATTGCCAAAATAACGACAGAAGGAGGCTGGTCAAGATAAGAGAGCAACGGTACAGCCATTTCAAAACCTAGCCACATTAGCGTACTGACAAGCGCATACAAGACCATTCCGTTTTTTAAATATTTAGCACACAAATCATAGTTTTGAGCTGCGTAGGCATTAGCAACTGGAGGTTTGAGTCCATACGAAAGACCAATTCCAAAAGTAGCAAAAGTAAAAATAGAGCTATTGGCAAAAGCTGCAGAAGCCAAAGCAACAGCATCATAATTTCCTACCATTATGGTATCTGAAAGGGCAATCAGAACAGTTGTAATTTGTCCCAAGACAATTGGAGAGGAAAGGCGAATATGTTTTTTGAAGTAGAAGAGGTAGTTTTTCATTAGTATTGTTTATATCGTCGGTGGGGACACTAACAATGGCATCGGTAGTATCTTTTTACAAAAAAAGACCCTAAGAGTTTTTGGAAACCCCTAGGGTCTGATTCAACAGAACAAAGATATTTTATAAAAGATTCAAATCAAATCTGTAATGTCTTTTACGCCAAGTTGTGCTGTCTTGATAAAGCCTTCTCCATAATCTACTTGAATAGCGTGTCCGAACTCTTTTGCTCTCGCTTCTAAAAACTGCACAAAGCGAGGCGAAGAAATAAAGGTTTCTTCTTCATTTGATTGGTAATTTGAGTTATGAAACTGCGATTCGAATGCCATTACAGATTTCATTTTTTGTTCCCAAAATGGCGTAATATCTACTACAAAATCGGGTGGTAGCATATTACTTTGAATGTAGTGATAGACGTGTTTTGGTCGCCAATGTTTCTGTTTTTCGCCTTCCCATTCAGTTTCTATTTTAATAAGTCCACTAAGGAAACAAGAGGTTTTTTGAAGTTCTGCCCCTTTTCCGTGGTCTGGATGTCTGTCAGAAGGTGCATTTATCAAAACTATTTCTGGTCTGAATCTTCTGATGGCTTGGATGACTTTCATACGATGCTCGTTGTCATCATAAAAAAAGCCATCTCTGAAAGCTAAGTTTTCTCGTACAGAAAGACCCAAGATTTCGCCAGATTTTTTGGCTTCCATATCACGAATTTCTGCACTTCCTCTTGAGCCTAGCTCTCCTCGTGTGAAATCTATAATTCCTACTTTTTTTCCTTGGGCTATGGCTGCTAAAAGTGTTCCCGAACAGCTAAGTTCTACGTCGTCTGGGTGGGCAGCCAACGCAAGAATATCTAATTTTATGTCTTTATTGTTCATTGGTTAAATTGAAAGTTTAATGGGAAAGTAAAGTACTGCTATGCTAAAACACAAAATAATACCAAAATTACATCTAAAAGTTTATTGGTGTTGCCCTAATAGATGATAATGAGGTCAGTCTCGTAGAGCAGACCTACAAAAAAGAGTAAAATAGTTTTTATATTAGTATAATATTGTCTCCCATTCGTAATTGATTTTTGGCAAAGATACAGATTCATAATTTATTTGTACGTACAATCAATTGCTTCGTTGAAAAAGGCTTAATCTGAAACGATTTATTTTTAAGTTTTTAACAAAAAATGAGTAGTATAGTGCAACGTATTGCTCGTCTTTTGCATCTAATAAGTAACAGAAGTATTATTTTTGAGTTATATTACTGAAAATAAGCCAACAATTAGACAAATTAGATTAAATCAAAGATACATTTAAATCATACCTATTATGAAAAATACAAGCAAAAATAAAATTAGGTCGAATCAAATTATAGGTTCGATAATCGGTTCGCCTCCTTCTCTTCTTTCTATCATCGGCGTTTTGGTAGCCTTTGTAGTTTTATCATCTAGTGCTGTTGCACAAGATTATGACTACGATGATGTATATGGTTCAAGAAAAGACCGTGTAGCACTTTCCAACAAGAAAGCAAAAGAGGAAGCACTAGCACAACAGCGTGCTGAAGAAGCTCGCCTACGAGCAGAAGCCGAATATGCACAGCAAGCTGAAATTAGAGCAAAACTAGATGCGCAGGAAGCACAAGCTAGTCAGTTTACACCAACTTATACGCCATATCAACAAAATTGTAATGATTGTGGACAGTTCAATCAGTTTCGTTCTCCTTGTGGGTTCAGTAATCCTTGTAATAATGGTTTTAATAACCCTTGCAACAACCCGTGTGGAAATCCTTGTGGTTCACCGTGTGGATATAGCAATAACTGGAATACGTGGAACAACGGCTGGGGCAATGGTTGGAACAATGGCTGGTCAGTAGGTTGGTCTTCTCGTTGGGGTTGGAATGCTGGTTGGTCGTATGGCTGGGGCAATAGTTGGAACAGATGGAATCGTTGGAATGACCCTTATTGGAATAGAGGTTATTATGGTTATGGAAACTGGAATAGAGGTTGGGGAAATAATTATTACTATGGAAACACATGGAATAATTATGACAGAATTTATAGAGGTGACACACGCAGCCAAAGTGTAACAGCAGCTCGTCAGCGTAGAGGTGGAAATATTGTAATCCCTACTACAACAGGCAATACTCGTACTGGAGGAACAACCAATACAAGAGGAGTTTCTAATAATGGTAATACAAGAAGTAATCGTAATGGAAATTACAATTACAGCCAAGGTGGAAACAGCAATACCAATACAGGAACAAACACTCGTACTAACACAAGTAATCAAAATCGTAGAAATAGTTCTAGTACAAACACTCGTTCTAACTCTAACTCCAATCGTAGAAACAATTCTGGAACGAATGTAAGAAGCAATTCAAATTCTCGTTCAAATAGTGGAGGAAGTTCTATCAACCGTTCGAATAGTGGTTCAAGAAGTCGCTCTGGTGGTGGAAGCCGTAGTGGAGGAGGAAGTAGCCGTTCACGCAGAGGTGGAGGAGAATAACAAACTATAATCGTCAGTGAGACACCAACAATGGCAAAATAAAAAAGGCTTTTTACAAAAATGTAGAAAGCCTTTTTTTATGTCTTTCATTCTGTGTTTTTCTTCCGTACCACAACCTCTGCCACACAGCGAAAGCCAAGCCAAGCCTTTGGAGCATCGTATTTTTGAACGCTATCAGCAGCACATTCTTCCAACGTATGAGCAAAGCTACCTCCTTTAGCAATGCCTTTTTCGGAAGTCATTTCGGCTACATTTTCGAAGATGTTGTAGAGTTGAAAATGTTTTGTTGGTGAATAACTGTATATCCAATTTGTTAGTATTTCATCAAATATGAAGTTGCTGTATAGAAAGTATGGTTTTGCCTTACTCTGTTTATAATTAAATAGTTGTACAAAAGATGAATCACTCTCAAAATAATTTTTCATATCTAGTTTTACCTCTTCTAGTGTACGAGTAGAATCTATATAGTTTTTTGCAGAGCGATAGATTTTTCGCTTTTCTTTTTCTGTATAAGGTCTCTTACTAGAATAACCCCCAAATTGTTTGTTCAAATCATCTTTTATGGCTGCATATTCCCACTCTTCTTTTGTTGGTAAGCGAAACTGTACTGTTACCTCATAGTCTTTGTATTTCTTTTTCTGTTTTTCATTGATATATTGACTAACCATATTTCCTCTCCAAATGCAATATGCTTGTGCTTGTTCGTATGTAATTCCGACAATGGGATAGAATCTATAAGTAGGGTAATTTAAGTACAGTTCATCAAAATCAGACATCCCATATAAATCTTGCCACACAGTTGTGTTAGGAAAAGCCAATTCATAATGTTGTTCAGATGAATCTGACTTCAACAGCATCAAATATTCTAACCAATTTATAACTGATATTTCTGTTTCATCAATAAAAGTTTGTTCTTTTATGCGACTGGCAATAACTGGAATTGTGTTAGATAAACTTGATAAAATTTTCTTATCCTTATCAGTTAAATTCTCTTGTGGTTGTTTGAGTTTTTCAAAACGTTTTTGATAATATTCAACTGTTGCAAGATGATTTTCTATTTTTTGGATAGAGTCATTTATTCTTTGCTGCTCTCTTTTTCGGATTTCTTCTAAAATAGGCTTTGGAAAAACTTTTAGCTTTTGTCTAAACATTATCACAGAATCCTCTTTTGGTTCATTATAGTCTATCAAAAAATATTCATCTTGCCAAACTACGTAAGAAACAGGGAACTCATTTATTTTCCCTTCTAAATTACTATATGTGTGTTCTTTTATTGGCTGTATTCCTCTAGCTAAAGTAATGATTATATAACTATTTTGAGGCACATGTGCTACATCCTCAAAAACAAAATTTATCTTCTTAGGAACTTCATTCGGATAAATCGTATGTGCTTCTACCTGTTTTTTGAGAGGATTTATAAAAACTGTCAAAACACTATCTTCCATCGTGTGCGAAATCACTTGAGCAGAGGAAATAATAGGAAATAGAGCAAAACCAAGAAGAATAAAAAGCAACTTTCTCATCTTTATATAAAATGTGGAGTAAAACAAGGTAGTAAAAGGCTTTTCATTGCCTTCTTACAAGATATAAAATGAAACGCTAAGCAATTAGGGAAATTGCACTTAAAGAAGGAAAAAATGAGCGCAACGTATTATCCTGTTTTTTACTAAATAAAAGGACAGTTTTTGGGCAAGTTGAAGTTTGAAAGGCAATAATACAAGTTATTTTTGAGAAACCTATTGTTTTCTGAAAAAAAAATTCGTATTTTTGTAAAACGTTTTGAATTATAGAAAACAAATATTCAAGTATATTATAACTTAATAAGTTTAGTAATTGTTTTTATATATCATTTATTGAGTTGTAAAAGTGAGTAGTTGAATGATTAAATTTAAAACAAAAAAATAAAGAAATTTTTTACCAAACTTTTTATATCTATGTCGGAGAGCCTACGCATACTTTATGTAACCAGCGAGATAAAACCATTTTTGAATAAATTAGGAGTTGGAGAATATGTACGTCCATTGCCAGAAGCAATGCAAAACAAAGACATCGAAATCCGTGTCATCGTACCACGTTGGGGAGTCATCAATGAGCGTAAAAATCGCCTTCATGAAGTAGTCAGACTTTCTGGAATCAATATTACGGTAGGCGAAGAAGACAAACCTCTTACTATCAAAGTTGCCTCTATTCCACAGGCAAAAATGCAGGTGTATTTTATCGATAATGAAGATTATTTCCACCGTAAAAAACTTTATGCTGACAAAGCAGAAAACCTTTTCGAAGACAATGATGAGCGTGCTATTTTCTTCTGTAAAGGTGTTGCCGAAACAGTAAAAAAATTAGGCTGGGCGCCAGATATTGTTCATTGTAATGATTGGTTTACAGGGCTTTTACCACTTTATTTGCGTACTACCTACCAAAACGAGCCACTTTTCAAAGAGTCTAAAATCGTTTCGACAGTATATGACAATCTTTTTGAGCAAAACTTCGATGCTGCTACTCTTGCAGACAAAGTTGCTTTAGATGACATCACAGAAGACATGCTTGCTGATTTGGTAGCCAATCCAACGCCACAAGGTTTTATGGAAATGGGTGTAAAATATTCTGACTGTGTGGTAAATGCACAAGAGTCTGGAAAAGTAAACGACATCGTTGCAGATTCTTCAGAAAATGTAAGCACGATTGTAGGTGAAAAAGAAGCTGTTTGTGATGGTTACTATGAAATCTATAAAAATCTTTTAGGTGATAGAATGGCTGAACTTGTAGAAGAAAAAACTGCATAGTTTTTAGAAAGAAATTCTATTTAAGGCAAAACAGACAAGGCATTCTAGCAATGACTTGTCTGTTTTTTTTTGATGGAAATAATTTTTCTAAACGCAAATTGCCAATCTTTGATAAAATATGTAGTTTTGTAAGCATAAATGATTAAGATAAATTATAAAATCTAAGAGTTAGTGTATGCTATTCATAGCATAAGAAGTAAATAAAGTTAGAGCACTGGACATCTATAGATATTTACTGTTCTGTGAGTCACAGAACAGGGAAAAAAATACCGTTCGTTGGTGTTTTAGCGTAGCGACACCAACAACTTTTTATATTATATCCAGTACTCTAAAACAAAGTGCATTACTAATTTTTAATTTTTAATTGTCAATTTTGCATTAACCTATCCACTTTTTCCTATGAAATTCGGCGTTATTGTTTTCCCTGGTTCTAATTGCGACCACGACGTATATTCTGTTCTTAAAGATACCTTCAAACAAGAAACTGTTAAACTTTGGCATAAAAGCACTGATTTAGAAGGTTGTGATTTTATTGTTGTTCCTGGAGGGTTTTCGTATGGAGACTATTTGCGTTCGGGAGCGATTGCTCGTTTTTCTCCAATTATGAATGAGGTTGTCAAACATGCTGAAAAAGGGGGATATGTGTTTGGGATTTGTAACGGATTCCAAATTCTGACAGAAGCTCAACTTCTACCAGGGGCATTGCTTAGAAATAATAATCAGAAGTTTAATTGTAAGAATATATTTCTTCAAGCAACTTCACAAAATAGCCTCATTACAAAAAATACTGACCGAACAAAAGCCTATAAAATTCCGATTGCACACGCAGAAGGACGTTATTATGCTTCTGATAAAGATTTGAATAGCCTTATTGCTAACGACCAAATCTTGTTTCGTTATTGTGATCAGGGAGCTAGAGTTACAGATGAAAGCTGTCCAAATGGTTCGGCAATGAATATTGCAGGAATTTGTAACAAGGAAAGAAATGTTTTTGGAATGATGCCACACCCAGAGCGTGCAGCTGATGAGATTTTAGGAAATACAGATGGTAGAGTAATTTTTGAATCTATTTTACAGCTTGAAAGTCAAGTTTAAATACTACATAAATGCCTAAAAATAAGCCACAAGTCTATACAGAAATCCAAATAAAGGCTTCTAAAGAAAAAGTTTGGCAAGTTCTTACTGACTTTCAAAACTATCCTTCTTGGAATACCTTTATTAGAAAGTTGGATGGAAGTCCAAATATGGGGGCAAAAATAGAAGCTAAAATGTTTCCTCCTGTTGGTTTGCCTATGACTTTTGATGGAGTTATTTGTAGAAATATTCCTAACCAAACGTTAGCTTGGAACGGATATATGGTAGCTCGTTGGCTTTTCGCACCCACTCATATTTTTGAGATAGAAGAGAAATCTGAAAATGAAGTTCTTTTTATTCATAGAGAAGAATACGAAGGTGCTATCATTCCATTGATAAAATTTATGTTGCCTACCTTAGTGGGAAAAGGATTTGAGCTAATGAATCAAGATTTGAAAAAAATTGTAGAAAAATAAAAAGAGTAGAGAAAAGGCATTCCTTTTCCTTACAGACAATTTCATTTATCATTTGTTATTTTATGTTTGTAGATAAATTTGAAAATCAAAGTAAAGAAAGTCAATCTGTTTCATTAAAAAAACAATGGCTTGAAACAGCAACTAAGTTTTTGAAAGGAAAACCTTATCAAGATTTAGAGTGGGAGTTTGTAGAAGGATTATCTGTTGAGCCTTATTATACAAAAGATGAAGCAAGTACAGATTTTTCGTATTTAGAAATCCTTCAAAACAACCAAATTGCGCTCAACGACCCTGTTTCTGTGCCTCGTTTTTGGTATAATCAGCCTATTGTTCTCATAAATAGCTTAGAGAAAGAAGAGTTAGAGCAATCCAACAAAGAAGCTCGCCGAGTTCTGATGACAGGAGCAGAAGGAATTGTATTTGATTTACAAAATATAGATGCAGAAGGTTTTGATAACAAGTGTTTTGAATATTTGCTTTTTGAAGTAGCTCTGCCTTATTGTGCTATCAGCTTTCAGACTGATATAAAAGAAAACCAAACCTTGCAAGATTTTTCTAAAGCCTATATAGACTATGCACGTGATAAAGGTTTTGATGTTAGTTTGCTTACTGGAGGAATTTTCTACCATCAAGGTTTAGAAGTGGATGAACATAGCTTAAAGTTTTTTATAGATACAGATATTAAATGTAGATTTCATCCTGTTTCACTTCATCTAAAAAATGGAGATGACGAAGCTCAAAATATTGCAGAAATTCTATTTAAAGTGAAGTCTTTGGTTGAAAAATCAAACAACGGCGTTTTACAAAATGTTCAGTTTGTTGTAGAAGCAACGGATAGTTTTTTCCTTACAACTTGCAAGATACGTGCTTTGAGATGGCTTATACTACAGATGTATGACTTGTATGGTGTAGATATACAGCCTCATATTCATTGTATGACTTCAAAGGGAATAGATGAAAAAAGCCAACAAGATGAAAATTGGAATCTTATCAGAAACACAACACAGGCTTTTTCGTGTATTTTGGGAGGAACAAACGCACTAACTGTTGTTACGCATCAGAATGAAATAACAGAAAAAAACAAAATTTGGGCAAACCGTATCGCTCGCAATGTTTCTGTGATGTTGCGTGAAGAATCTTTCATAGACAAAACAGCTGACCCTATTTCTGGCTCGTATTACTGTCAGCAAATGACTGATAAACTTATCGATGCTGCTTGGAAAGCTTTCCAAGAAATGATAGATTAATATTTCTTTTTGATTACAAACTTGTATTTTTATAAGTATCTATAAGATTTTAAAGCAAAATATAGGCTTTTATCAAACAAAAAGAGATACATTGCGTTTCCATTTAGACTTACTTTATTTATTTTTTGTTTCAACCATTTTTTAAACTGTTGAATTTTGAGAGTTCGAATAATATTTGATTTAAAAAACAGAGGCGCAGTTTTGCCTTTTTATCATCAACACCTTTTTTCTGGATTCATAAAGGACTTGCTTACAGGTACTTCTTTTGGAACAGATGAAAACTTGTTTTACAATTTCTCTGGGCTGAAAGGACAAACACGGGTAAGCCGAAAAGGTCTGCACTACTGTTCAAGAAAAGTAACATTGGTTTTGTCTGCACTCCGAACAGAAGTGATAGATGAGCTTTTGGATAGCCTCTTTAGTAGGGATAAGATACAGATTGGTGAACTAGAATTAGTTCCTGAAGCTGTTGAGCAAGAGCTTATGCCAGAGCAAAGAGAAATGACAAAATATATCTGTATTTCGCCATTGGTGGTTTCTAGTCCTCGTTTTCATAGAGATACAAAGGAATTTATCGTGCCGAGTATGGATAAATTTTCTGATTTGCTCTATGATTCTACACTTACTCGTATGGAGGAGTCTGGACACTACACAGATGCTGAGATGGCAGAGTTTTATAAGTTTCAGCTTGTGCCTGACCGTCGTTACTTGGAAAAAATACAGAAAGAAGAGAAAAAATTTGCTCGTATTTATCCACTTGACGGACAAGGTAGTGAAGTGGAAGTGAGAGGTTATACATTTCCTTTTGTGTTGTATGCACATCCACAGGTTCAGAATTTTATCTGTAATTGTGGGTTGGGCGAATATACAGACTATGGCTTCGGAATGTTAGATTTTGCTCATAGCGACCCTACACAGCGTACACAGCCGTATGGAAAATATGGAGTCTTAGAAGAGAAGTAAATAATTTTCTAGTCTTTTTTTATTCTTACAGTATGGAATCATTTTTTAAAAATACCTATCTTTAAAACATTCTTATTTTGAAGGTAGGCTTTGTATTTTCCTAATACATTGTATTCGGATTGGCTGATTCTTTAGGGATTTTTTGAATAGCATCCCAATGCTCACATATTTTTCCATTTTCATCAAATCTAAAAAAATCCATAGTGATATACTCATTTTGAACACCTTTTTCTTGCCACGTTTGATGAGTATGTAATGCCACTAATTCTCCTTCTGCAATCGCTCTTACAAATTCAATAGATTTATTGGGGTATTCTCTCTGCATTTTTTCAAAATACTCAATAAAACCAACCAAACCATCAGCTACATCTGGATTGTGCTGAATATATTCATTGCCTACATAAAGTTCCACAGCTTTTTTCGGATTGCCTTCATAAGCCGTTTTGTAGAAAGCAATAGCATTTTCTTTATTTTGTTGTAGATTCATATTTTTGTAATCTGATTTATAAAATTCATTTGTAAAATATAAACAAAAACTATAAGATGAGAAAAAGTAGAAAAATAACATTTTTAATCCTTACTCTATTTTTCTTGCTTGTGAGTATTCAAAGTTTTGCTCAAAGTAGTCTTCTCATTAAAGGTAAAGTTATAGATGCAGAAACGAAAGAACTATTGCCTTTTGCTTCTATTGGTATTGAAGGCACAAGCATAGGAACAGCAAGTAATTCGGAAGGATATTTTGAGTTTAAAGTTAGTTCCAACTGGAAGGAAAGAAATATAGTCTGTTCTTTTGTAGGTTATAAAACGTTTAAAATACGTATTTCTGAAGCTGATACTTATTCTAAAGCTGGGCAATTGGTTTTTGAAATGCAGCCAGCCGAATCGCTCAAAGCAGTTACAATAAGCTCTAAACGTATTCCGAAAGTAGAGAAGATAATGAAGCAAGTTATTAAGAACCTCTCTACAAATTATCCACAAAAGCCTTACAATGCAGACTTTTTTTATAGAGAATACCTCAAAGATTCGACGGCTTATGTGCGTTTGGTAGAAGCTGCTCTAAATGTCTATGACAAAAGAAGTTATGTTCCTATCATTTACAATTACAAAAACAAAGCAACTGGAATGATAGAAATTAAGAACATAGAGGAAGAATATTTTGTACAAGTGAGAGAGCGTAGAGCCTCTTATGACTATTCCAAATCAAGAAAAAACAATTTTTATATTGATGTAGAGTATGGAACAAAATACAACTGGCTCAGAAAACAGCAGTTTATTTTTGATAAGGAAATGTATGAAAAATTTGACTATGAACTTATCAATCTGACTTCTTTAGGTGGAAAGACGGTCTATGAAATTGCTTTTTCATACAACGGAACGATTGATAGATTTAGAAAATTAAAAGGTAAAGTATTTGTCAATGAAGAAGATTATGCTGTGTTGCAACTTCATTTTTCTTATTTGCCTGTCGGAACAATGGGAGGTTATAATTCAGAAGAGCGATATGGTTACAATATTTATTTAGAAAATGAAGAGCATTTTTATTTCAAAAAATATGGAGAAGAGGAGAATGCCAAGTATTTGGTAAGCTATCAGTCTTTGCGCTCTACAGAGAAATACTATGAGAGTTCAGAAGCCTTTGAAGAATCTGTCTCTGAGTATTTTGTAGAACAACTGACCGTAGATGTAAATTTAGAAAACCCAACACCACAAGAGTTACAAGATGCTTCCAAACTAAAAGAAGTCAAGTATAATCCTCTGTTTTGGGAAAGTTACAACGTTTTGGCAGATTCTCCTCTCAACTTAAAAATAAAGGAAGACTTAGAAAAAAGACAATCTTTAGAAAAACAGTTTGAGATAGGGAAGTAGATTATTCTTCCCAAATCACTTTTCCGTCTAAGCCTAAATATGTGATTTTTCCTGCTCTCTCTAAGCGAATGATATACCCTTGCACGTACTGACGAGCTTCGAAAGAAGGAGGCAAAATCCAGTTTCCATCTAAATCGGCATAGCCATAAACACCGTTAGTGTACAAAATAGTTTGGGTAGGCAACACAGAAACAGCATCGTAACGAGTAGGCGAAACAAAGTCTCCACTTTCATTTATCATGAGCCAGTAGCCGTTATCTACTTTCTCAAATCCTAAATCTACAATCGTTTCTCCGTATTTGGTCTTGATTTTACGGTTTTTCTTGTATTTTGCTTCATAGTTTCGCATTGCCGTAGCTGAAAAATTCAAACGAACTGTATCTGGATTTTCTGTAGAACGTCGCAAAAGCTGATATTTTTCTCCAGTTTTGACAAAAGCAATTCCATTTCTAAATTGTGTAAGGCTATCAAAATAACTTTGGTAAAGTGGTGAGCCATCTTTTTTGATGTGAATAAAACCTCTTTCCGTTGCCAAACCAATCACTCCATTTTCAAAGCCATTTTTGTATTCTCCAATGGCAGTTACTTTTTGGTAGGGAAGTCTTGACACTCGTTTTCCAGTTTTGTCTATCAAAAACATTTCACCCACTGCCATTCCTTCACCGAAATCAGAGCCAGATGTATAAGCCGATTTTATCACTACTTCGCCTTTTTCATTGATGTACGACCATTTTGTGCCTGCTCTTGACAAATCTACTTTTGCCATTCCGTCGGAAAATGGAAAGGCTTTGTAAAACTGAAAATCAATTACTTTTTTTCCATTTTCATCTACATAACCAAAAAGCTGTTTGTCTTTAGATTTGCCATTTTGCTGAACTGCTATTTTTCCTTCCGAAAATGTCCCAATTTCTAAATATTCCGTTTTCAGAATTTCATTTCCCTTGCTGTCAATAATTCCATACAGCATTTGCTTTGGGTTTTTAGAATCCTTATTTCCTACTTTTGCCCATGAAGTTTTGCCAATTTTTCCAAACTCTTCTATAAAATCATAAGACGGATTTACTAAAAATGTTTCTGCACTTGTATTTGTCTTGATTCCAAATTTACCTCCTTGCTCTACAATCACTAAGTTTTTATTTGCGTTTTCTACAAAATTTCCTTTTTCATCTAAATACAAAACTGCTGAAGAATCTGAAAAAACTTCAATCAGCGCACGTTGTGAATTAGGTTTTTGCAAGTATTTCACAGACGAATAACGAATCGGAACAACTGGTTGCCCAAAAGGGTTAATTACTCCCCAATGTTTATTTTGCTTGACAAAAGAAAGCGTGTCATTGCGCTCGTCCATTCCAATAAAATCATATTCAAATGGAATAATGGTGTTGTTGTGTCTATCAATAGTTCCATATTTGCTATTTGGTTTTTTTGCGACTGTTACAGCATCTTTTACATTATAAATTCCATAAAAATCATTGACTTTTGAAAATTCTAAAGGCAAAATTTCTTTTCCTTCGTGATTGATATAGCCTATTTTGCCACTATTCTTTACTTCTGAAATTCCTTTTTTAGCAAAATAAATTTCTGAAAAATTGTCTTGAATAGCATCGTAACGAGGCGCAACAATGATTTTTCCTGTTTTGTCGGCATAACCTACTTTTCCATTTTGTTCTATCAAAACAAGCTGATTGCTTTGTGCTGTATTTAGGTCAAAAATCTCATCTTCTATAAAGCTGTATTTTTGTTCTAAAATCCAATTTCCATTCGTTTTAATAATTCCATTTTGCTTATAATAGGCATTTTTATTTCCATAACCATCTTCTTCGATGTAGCGACCAGAACTCACTTTTGCTATTCCATTTCTAACTTCATTTATAAAATCGGCTTTAATGGAAGGTTCTAAAATTACTTTTAATGTAGTGTTTTGATTTGCTAAGAATCCCCATAAATTATTTTTTCGGATGATAGCTGTGTTTTCTGAAAACGTACTGATATACTGATATTCAAAAGGCAAAAGAGTTTTGTTTTGTGAATTGATAATTCCCCATTTTCCATTTTTTCTAGCTCTGATAATGCCATTTTCAAGGCTTAGGCGTTCGTATTGAGGAGTTATGATAATTTTTCCTTTGTTATCTACAACACCCACTTGTTTACTTTTTACCATCAATGCCATTCCGTTTTCAAAACTACCGATGTATTCGTATTCTAATGGTAAAATAGCTTTTCCAGTTTTGTCAATGATTCCAAAGTTTTCTCCAGTCTTTACTTTTGCACTTCCATTTTCAAAAGGAAAAATATAAGAATAGGTTGGAGGCAAAATAACTTGTCCTTTTTCGTCCATAAGTCCCCATTTTCCACCTGCTTTTATTGGCAAACGATTTTCAGAAAAGTATGTCATCGAATCTATTGTAGTGCCTGCTATTTGGGTTACCAACAGACCTGCTTTTGTCAAGATAGCATTTTCTTTTGTGCTGTCTGCGTAGGCTCGTGCTACTTCTGCCGTTCTAAAGTCTTCTAACTCTGCATAAAAAAGTTTATTTTGACTGATGAGTTTTCCGTTTTTGTGGTCTATGAGGGCAGCAGCCGAAAGACTACCATTTACGTTGTTTCTTCCCAAAGTAAATCCTGAAATAGGCTCAACAGAAATTACATCAAAACCATCTCTGAAAGCAGGCTCACGCTGTTTGTTGAGCAAGTGCCATTTTTTAGTTCTTGGATTTTGAAACCAACGGTAATCTGTAGAAAGTCTGCCAGCGAGCCGAGCCGTAAAAACTTCTGGTTTGTCTAGTTTTGCATAGTGAGATGGCAAAGTAGCAAAGGAAGAGAAAGTTGTTTTTTTAGCTTCTTTTACATTACCATTTTTTGTGTCAAATTCTATTGCTGTAATTTTCTCATTCTGATAGGCGAAAATATAGGTTTCATTTTTATTATAAATAAAAACATCAATTCCTGTATAAATTGGAGTCAAAATCAGATTTCCTTTTTTGTCTATCAAGCCGTCGCCCTCTTGTGTGGTTACTTTTGTAAAGGGAGAAAATTCTGTAAAATCATAAACAAGTTCGAAGTTTTGAGAAAGGATTTTCTTTCCGTTGGTGTCCAAAATACTCCATTTATTGTCCTCGTTTTTTCCTACTAACAGGCTATTTTGAAGGTTATAGATTTGTGAGTAGGTAGGCTGTAAAATAAATTTTGCATTCTTATCCATTACGCCACACTTTCCATCTTTGCATGCTGTAATTCTGATTTCATTTTTCTCCGTTTCTACTACTTCAAAAAATGAATATTCGGCTGGCGTAATTTCTTTTTTACTCCCTAAATCAAACAAAGACCATTCTGCTGTCGGAGCTTTTAAAGCCAAATAATCCATTGAAAGAGCTACCACAGAAGCATATTGAGGAGAAACAATTACATTGCCCTCTGTATCTGCCACACCCAACGGACGACCAGCTCCAAAACTGACATAACCGTTTGGTAAAAGATTGATGTTGTACAGCTGTTTTTGTGATAATGTTTGGTCTTTTAGATTGGGCAAATATTCTTCTTTTCCTTTTTTAGCCAAAATAACATTTGTCTGAACTTTTACTTTTGGGCTATTCAAAAAATAGGCTGTATCAATGCTTTCTATCAAAATATCAGCCTTTGGACTTATCAAGTTATATTTCTTTGTGTCGTTTTTATATCCTAAAGCGTAGGAATTTCGTATTCTCAAAACTCTATCGAATGCTTCTGTGGTTTTATTTCCATTTTTACTTAAAAAAATATATTTGTTGTCTTCATTTTTATAAGCAATCAGTAAAGAATCTATAACTCTAATTTCAGTTACATTTTCTGTAAAGGAAAATAGAGGTTTTCCAGTCTCATCAGTCGCTATCCACTTACCATTTTTTTTGAGAAGCAGATAATTGAAGTCAGCTACTTCTGCAAAGTCATATTCTAAAGGAATTATTTTTTTAGAATTTTGGTCAATTATGCCCCATTTTCCATCTTTTCGGACAGGCAAACGAGTAATCTCCTGTGAAAAAGAAGGTAGTGAAAATGAAAATAGCAAAATAGAAAGCAGTAGAAAACGCATAGGTTTGAGAGGTTAAGTTAAGAGCTATCACGATTTTTTTATTTGCTTTTCTATAGCGTTGAAGTTTGTAAACCCAACGTTATGAAAAATAACCGTAGCAGCATTAAAGATGATAGACTTTGGTTCTTTTTTTGACTTTGAAAGTCTGAATATACAATAAATTGCATAAAAAAACGCCACTACTTAATAATAATGGCGTTTTTGAAATTACCTTGGTACATCTAACTTCTGTATCATTTCTTTTACTAAATCTTCGCCTGTCAGTCCTTCCATTTCTCGCTCTGGTGTTATCATAATACGATGTCCCAAAACAGGATACGCCACTTCTTGAATATCTTCTGGTGTTACAAACATACGCCCACGCAAAACTGCCATCGCTTTTGAAGCTCTCATAATAGCAAGCGAGGCACGAGGAGAAGCTCCTAAATAAAGCGAACCGTGATTTCTTGTTTGGTAGGTGATTTCGGCAATGTAGTCTAGGAGTTCATCTTTAATATGTACTTCTTCTACAATCTTACGGCAAGCTAAAATATCTTCGCCTTTCAAAACAGGATTGACAATAGAAATATCATTACGCAGCTGATTTTTGAAACGACGCAAAATCTCTTTTTCCTCTTTCAAGCTAGGATAATCTAATTGAATACGGAACAAGAAACGGTCTAGTTGTGCTTCTGGCAAACGGTATGTTCCCTCTTGTTCGATAGGGTTTTGTGTAGCAATTACAAAAAATGGTAATTTCATTTTATAGGTTGTACCATCCACAGTTACTTGGCGTTCTTCCATTACTTCAAAAAGTGCTGCCTGCGTTTTGGCTGGCGCACGGTTTATCTCATCAATCAAGACGACTTGCGAAAAAACAGGTCCAGGTGTAAAGTTAAATTCAGCTTCTTGGAGGTTGTAGATAGTCGTTCCTAAAATATCAGTTGGCATCATATCTGGCGTAAACTGAATCCTAGAAAAATCAATGGAGAGCGTACGAGCCAAAAGTTTTGCAGTAACTGTTTTTGCAACCCCTGGAACTCCTTCTAAAAGCACATGACCGTCAGCAAACAAACTTACCAAAAGCAAATCAATCATCTTGTCTTGTCCGATGATGATTTTATGAACTTCTGATTTTATCCTTGAAACAGACTGATAAATGAAATCTAGTTGTTGATTAGAGGAATTGCTAAAAGTAGAAGATTCTTGTCCTGACTCTGTATTTTGATTTTCTTCTGATTGAAAACCAAGGTTTTGAAACTGATTTTCTGATGCGTTTTCTGAAGTATTGTCTTGCATAAATAAATTTAGATATGAGATTTTAGAAGTTAGATTTTTTGGCTACTAAAATTACTTACAATTTGTATAAAATTCTTGAATCTGCGTATGTATTTTGCGTAAGAGCCATTCCGACACTTCGTGTTGTCCATTTACTTTCTGAATATCACTCAAAAGCAAATCTATAAATTCTCGGCTGATGTCCGAACGTTCGGATAATTTTTTTCTAAAGTCTTCGTCTATATGTTGTGTATTCAAATGATAATGCGTACGAATAAAATCAAAGAATAGACGGATTTTGAGCTGCACAAGGCGTTTGTGGTCTTGTTGTAAATAATAAAGCTGTCCTACGGTTTTGGTAAACTCTAAGGTAGTATTTTCTTCTTTTCTAAGTATTGGAATAATGCGTTGCATTCTTTTTCCTCTGAAAATAATAAACAAAACAGCACTTACCAAAAGCAGATAATATGCCCAAGCAAAAGACTCTAAAGAAAGTATATAGCTTATTGGGCTTTCTCTTCTGCTTTGTTTCTGATACTTTTGTTTGCCTCGTTTGTAGTCATGTGAACGCTCGTCCCACAAAATATTTCCTTCTGGAAGGTAAGATAAAGCTCGCTCTGTATATTTCTTTCCGTCTGCTTGAATAAGATAATAATTGGTAAAAAGAACAGGGTTTTTATGAAAATAGAAATAGCCTTTTCCGTATTTTACACGAATGAAGTTAGTATAAATTTCTTGTTCATCGCTTTCATAGTCATTTTCTTCATACTGATGAGTATCATAGTTAGAGTGTTGTTCTGTGGTTTTTTCATAAAGAAAACCTAGCCTTTCTATGCTTTTGCTATTTTCTTCCATGTTATAGTCATCAAAATAATTCCAATACGTTTTTTCAGAATCATTTCTTATTCTATAATTAAAAGTAAAGTCATTTTCTTTTTTTAATGGAGAATGAATAAAATTGGTAGAAATAATAGAATCATATACATAGAAGTAGTCTTGCTTATAATTTTGCTCTTCCAAATTTAAGCGTATGGAAAGTGTATCTGGAATACTTTTAGCAGCAAAAAAAGCTGTATTTCCTTTTTCAACAAACTTCAAAAGTAAATCTACCTCATCATCCAACAAGAAAGGACTTCGACCTATAAAAACATAAGACGTTGGTATATTTTTTTTGTCTATTTCTTCTTCTGAAAGCGTTTCGGTCAGCAGTTTGTCTATGACCACAAAATCATTATCTGGAGAATAGTCTTTCAAGAGATTAAGAATCATGTAGTTGTTGTAAGGGTCTTTATTTTCTATTTCATATCGCTCACTCCATTCTACGTGATTACTTTTCATATACACATAAACAAAAAAAGTAATTGGAATTAGAGATAAAATCAGTACAGTAATTAAAATATTTGTAAACGTTCTTTTTTCCATAACTAAGGTAGTTGCTAATACTCTTCTTGACCAATTATATTTTTATGCTTAAGGTCTAAATTTACTAAAAATAACATAATTAATTTAGTATTGGCTTATCTTTACAAAAAAACTTTATTAAAAAACAGTAAGAATACCTATGAAAACGCTTTATTTACACGGATTAGATAGCTTTCTGACAGATGAAAAACGAACCATTTTAGAGAAATATACAGATAATTTGATTGCTCCTCTGATAGATTATAGAAAAGACCCTTACACCATTCAGACGCTTTTGGAGCGTTATAAAGATGAAAAAATAGAGCTTGTTATTGGAAGCAGTATGGGTGGACTAACGGTTTATTACTTGTCTTGGTTTTGGCAAATTCCGTGTTTGGCATTCAATCCAGCCTTGCCTTACAGAAGCATTATTCAAGAGTTGCCAGAGTTACCCACTGTTTTAGATGAAAAACCCAATCCAAGAACTGCATTTTTGAGAGTAGTTTTGGGAAGACACGACGATACAATTAAGCCTTTTGATACGCTTCCCCTTCTGATGAGTGATATGAACGAAAACGAGCCGTTATCTATCCATCTTAGAAATGACCTTGCTCACCAAATTCCATTTGATATTTTTGATGAAGAACTTGGCTATTTTTTTAAGAAGGTAAGAAAATAAATTATTAGAGTACTGGACACGATATGAAAACTTGTTGGTGTCATTACACTAAAACGCCGACGAACAGTGTTTTTTCCCTTGTTCTATGACTCACAGAACAGCAAATATCAGTACTCTAATAAATTATACTTCTATCCCTACAAAAGTAATATCATCTCGTTGCTCTGCTGTATGCTGATGGCTTACTAGCTCTTGTTCTAATTGTTCAATCTGTTCTTTTATGGGAAAATGGAGTGTGTCTTTAATGAAATGTGTCAGTTTAAGGCTGCCAAATTTTTCTCCTTGTGGGTCATTTTGGTCGACAAGTCCGTCAGTGGTAAGATAAATTCTTGATTTTTTATCTAACAATAATCTATGTTGTTCAAACGGATTTTTATTGCGCTGTTTGCCTCCTACCGACTTACGAGTTCCCTGTAAACGTTGAACTATATCTTCACTATTTTCAGAGTATTCTACAAAAAACAAAGGACGTTTTCCTCCAGCAAAGATTATTTCTGATTGTTGATTATCAAAATGTATTCTGCACAAACAAATATCCATTCCATCACTATTTGCATTCTCATCTTGACGAAGAGCCTCTATAAACTGTTCGTTGAGCTTGTCTAAAATTTGTGAAGGCTCATAGATTTTCTGTATTTCTACAATCTCAGTTAGTAGTGAGCTGCCTATCATAGACATAAAAGCTCCTGGAACACCGTGTCCTGTACAGTCCACCACTGCTATAAAAAAGTAATCTTGACTTTGGCTTGTCCAATAAAAATCTCCACTTACAATATCTTTTGGTCTGAAGATAATCTTATAATTATCATTTGATAAGCCAGATGGTTTCACTATCTTTTTTTCGCTTGGCAAAATGGCTTGTTGGATAGTCTGTGCGTAGCGAATAGAATCTGTGATTTTTTCATTTTTCTCTGCAATAACTTGATAAGCTGTAGAGTTGCCTAAGGCAATAGCAACATAGGAAGCTAACGAACGCAAGAAAGTAATTTCTCGTTCTGAATATGAGTTTTTTTCAAATGATTGTACTGTAATTACTCCTAAAGGCTTATTTTCCAGTTGAAGAGGTAAATAAACAAAAGACATCGGAATTTCGCCTTGCTGCTCTTGTGCTACTTCATAATCATATTTTTTTCCTTCAGTTGCAAGGTCATTGACGACTATTTCCTTCAAACTAGTAAAACATTTAATAGCAAATGTGTTTTCATCTAAAGCATCGAAGTGATACGGGAGCTTTTCGCCTTTTTCTATAAAGCCTTGAAAACCAATTCGCTGCTGTGATTCATCAAAAATTCCAATACCAAAACCATCGGCTGGCATAAGTGCATTTACATTCTGATAAACAGATTGTATGAGGTCTTCAAGGTTTAAAATAGCTGTGATTTCTTGTCCAATTTCAGATAAAAGTTGTACATTCTTATACGCCTTTTCTACTTCTGCTTTTTGAGCATTAAGGCTGATATTGAGCTTTCTTTGATTTTCACTTTGTGCTTCTATCTCTTCCTTTTGTTGGTTGAGCTGACTATTTTGTTGAACAATTTCTTCATTTCTCTCTAAAAGCTCAGCTGTTCGTTCTTTTACAGTATCTTCCAACTTTTGGTTTTTTCTTTTCAGACGTTGCGTATTGACCCAAATCATTATCCAAATGAACAAACCCAACGCAAAAACATAAATTAAATATGCCCACCAAGTTCTATACCACGGAGGAAGAATAGTGAAAGAGTAGGTAGTTATTTCACTTTCAGCACCATAAATATTTTTTGTCTTTACTTTGAAGGTATAATCTCCTTCGTATAAGTTAGTATAAGACTTTTTTGACTCTGATGTCCAGTTAGAAAACTCTTCATCATATCCTTCTAATTTATAACTGTACCTCACGCCTTCTTGAAAAATAATAGCAGCAAATTGAAATGTTAGGGAGTTGTTATCATAGCTAAATGTTGGCTCTGCATTTTTTGGTTGTTCTGCTATAAAAAAACCGTTTTCATTGATATAATTTCCTGCAAAAAACAAAGAGTCTTCTCCTAAAAACACTTTTCTGATAACTGGCTTAGGAATTTTTTTATAATCATAATTTTTAGCTTTTTGAGGATAAAAACGGTATAAGCCTTCACTCCCTCCTATCCAAACTGTATTTTTACTATCATATAAAATGGCTTGTGTGGACATATCAGGTATTCTTTCAAAAGGTGTAGCATTGATTACGAACTTTCCATCTTTATCCTTTTCTATGCGTTTAGTGTGTCCCTTAGTATCAGCATTTACGATATACAAATTACCATTTGTGTCATGAGCTATTCTAAATACAGACTCGTTTTTTGAAAGATTTTTTCCTAAGGTAGAGTGTGGTTCTAATTCTTTTGTTGTTTTGTTGAACGAATATAATCCGTTTTCTGTACCTACTAAAAGCTCATTTTGATAAGTAAAAACACTTACCTCAGTTCCTTTAGCTACATTTGTGATACTATCAATATGAACAATTTTCTCTAGCTGCAAAGAGTCTGCACTGTAGGGAAGGTGGTAAACTCCTTTTTGAATTGTACCTAACCAAACCTCTTTCTCAAGAACAGTTATGGTTCGTATTTGTGAGTTTTCAATGGGTTTTACTTGAACTATCTTTGCTTCTCTTGGAGCATTAAACTCTACTACTGTAAACCCTCCTCCTCCTGCTAAAATGGCTTTTTTATCATTAAGTTGCTCAAGGACATTTGCACCATTTGAAGGAGTAAGTAGCAAGGCTTTATCCACATCAACATAATACAGATTATTTTGAGTAATTGCATATAAATGTTTTTTTCCATTTATATTAAAGCCTTTTACTCCCCAACAAAAACCTTCTAACCCTTTTACTTTTGTAAACTGATTGGAATCATCAGAGAAAAATAATCCTTTTGTTGTTCCGATATAGATTTTATCTTCAAACTCTTCAATAGAGAGTGTAACTCCATCAAATCCCGATTCTTCTTCTTTAAATACACGCAAAGGTGTTTTGAGTTCTACTTGAGCAATGCCATTATCTGTAGCCAGCCAAATATTTTCAGCTTGGTCTTCAAAAATATATGGAAGGGTTTGAGTAGGAAGCCCAACAGGTTTGTCTATTCTTTTCAAGAGTTTACCTTGTTTGTTTATCAAAAAAGCACCCTTAAAAATAGTAGAGACCAGTATATTTCCATTTTTGAGTGTAATGGCGTGATAAAAAACTGTTGGCGAATCATTTTGTGTAATAGAGTCAATTTCGCTAGGAAAATAAGAAAGTGTTTGGGTAGATAGATTATATTTCCAAATCTGTGATTGTTGTTGTGTAAAAATTAATAATTCTTCATTACTATAACTCACAATCCCCCCTATCGTAAGATTTTTGAGAGTATCTGTGCCTGCTAATATTTTGACATTCTTATCTGCTGCATTTAAGACACTCAAACCTTTATCTTTTTGATTAAAATAATAATTGTCTTTGTGTAATACACCTCTCATTGTCGTGGCATCGACTAATATATCGTCTATCTTCTTTGTTTTGAGGTCATAAATAAATATGTGTTTTGCTGTATGAAAAAAAACAGCCTCATTGGTAGCATTTATTTCCCAAACATCGCCAAACTCTTTTGATTCTGATGCAAAATCTTTAGTCAAAGTAACAAATTCCATTTCTGAAGTAGAATCAGAAGGAATCAGATAGCCAAAATCATTCCTACCTCCTACATAAATTTTTCCTGTAAGGTCTTTGCCTAAAGAGCGTACAACAACTGCATTTGGTAGTTTTATAGTCTTCCAGTTTACTCCATCGTAAGTATGAATACTTCGTGTACCAAAATACATAACTCCATTGTCTGCTTGTACGATACTCCATACTTGAGGATGTCCTAAATAGGCTTTAGGAGTATAGAAATTCAAAAACGGCATTCCAATATCTTTTGCTTCTATGTCTTGTGCAGAAGATAAGGGAACAAACAAGAAAAATAAAAGTAGTGAAAATAGATAACGCATTCTTAGAAAGTAAAAGCAAAAAATAGCGACAAGGGAAAATATAGAAATAACGTTTTCTTAATCAATAATACGAAATTTATTGAAATTAAGGAAAAATGCTAAATAATTACGCTAATTAACTATTTTTTCTGATATTTTATTTGCTCTCTTTTAAGAAGGCTTAGGGACTGGGGTAAAATTATGTTTTGTAAGCTACAAATGGTAAATTTCAGTTTGTATCTTACTATTCTTTTCAAAAATGTCTTGGTAATTCAAAAAAATATCATTTGGGCTAGTGTAAAACAAAAATTTAAACAAACTCTTAAGATAGAAGGGAAAGAGTAATCTATTTTTATTCTTCTTCTGAAATTTGTTCTTTTAGATTTTGATTTTTACGAAGATTACCAACAAGTTCTTCTATAATGAGAGGATAATAAAGATGCTCTAAAGCATGGATTTTTTGGGCAAGCGTTTCGTAATTATCTTTTGGGTCAATATTTACTTTTTCTTGGAAAATAATCTGTCCTTCATCATAATTTTCATTGACTAAGTGAATGGTAATACCAGACTGACTTTCTTTATTTTTGATGACAGCTTTATGTACATTGTCTCCATACATTCCTTTTCCACCATATTTGGGAAGCAAAGCAGGGTGAATATTGACAATGTTATCAGGAAAGTTTTCCACAAAATTGGAGGGAATTAGCCACATGAAACCAGCCAAGACAATCAAATCTATCTCCTTACACTTGAGGAAATTGAGGACACTTCCTGTTTTGTAGAGTTCGTCTTTTTCAAATACAGCAACTTCTACTCCTAATCTTTTGGCTCTTTCAATAACGAAAGCATTGGGATTGTTGGATAAGACAACGAAAGAAACATCCTTTTGTAATTTGAAATGTTCAATAATTTTTGCAGCATTTGAGCCATTACCAGAAGCAAAAATAGCAATTCGAATCATAGAGAGTAGATATATACAATCAAGAATAAAGTGTTTAGGAAAAGATAGGTTAAAGACAGTTTCATTTTTTATTGATAATTCATTAGTTTATTGTTTACAAGACTTTTATTTTTTGCAAAAAATGAATGACATCTATTCTAATCCTTACGAACAGATTTAATGATTTGTTTGATTTCAGAAGTACAAAGCTATAAAAAAAAACTTCAATATTGAGCATATTATTTTAACTCTGTAGCAATAAAAAAAGTCTTGTAGAATAATCTACAAGACTTTTGATAAACTAGCGGTCTGGACGGGACTCGAACCCGCGACCCCATGCGTGACAGGCATGTATT
>NZ_JAHDIG010000064.1 GCF_020630935.1 Bernardetia sp. | reverse complement strand
ATTCCATACTATTAAATCTATTATTATATATTTCCTTATATATTTTCAATATCTGTTTGTTCGTATCTTCTACAGCTTGGCTTTGCATTTTTTTATTTTTAGCAAAAAACAAGACAATCAAAACCATAAAAGATAACCAAAGAAAAATGGATATATACTTTTTATTCTTCATAATAATTTTTGTAATGATATGTGGTATCGGATGAACAGTTTATTCTGATGTCCATATCAATATTTTTTTCTCTCAATGAAGGAGGGATAATCAAAAATCCGTTTTTATCAAAATGAGTTTCTACACCTGTTGGAGATTCAATCTTGGTATGTAACGTATCAAATGGATAAGCATTATAGACTCTCACTCTTTCAATTTCATTTGTGATATATGGAACAACAACTGGATTGCTCAACTTATTCTTTAGTTCATCTAAAAAATATTTGTCTATTAATAACTCTATATCGTTATGATACATTGCCACAAGCTGCAATTCAAATCTAGCCAAATGATATTTATTTTGCATATTATCATGCGAAAAATATTTTTCATTTATTTCTGCATCTGATAAGTCTTTTTCAAACTCAAAATCTGCGTATTTTTTAGCCAAAACCGTATCTAACTCACTAGCTTTTTTTACATAGCTTTCAAATACGAAACGAACAGGGATTTCTTTTGATTTTGAATCATCACGTAAAACAAAATTTTCATTTGCTAACTTTTTTATGACTTTCATGAGTTCTAGAGCAACTAGAGGAATATTTTCAGCATCCAAACAATACTCATAACTTGAAAAATCCTTTAAATCTCTTGACAAATAATATGTATTTTCTAAGTAATAATTTCCTAATACCTTAACTTCATTTGTAGCACTTTCCCAAACTTCTTTCTCCTCTTCTGTATATTTTTCTTTGATAAAACTATCGTACCCTATCCAACACAAAGACACCAGCAGACAAAGCGTAGGTAAAATAGGATTCATAAGATATAATTTGATGCGTCGCATTGATGAGTTATTTTGTAGCTGTTTTTACTTTTTACTAAAGATAATTAAAATATGTATAAGAGAATGTTTTCAGTATCACCTAACGATATTCACGTTTATTAGAAAAGGCAATAAAAAATACTACCACTAAATTAATAGCAATAGTATTTTGTAAACTGACTTTTAAAAAATCATTTTTTATCAGAAAAATCTTGAAACTGCAATTACACAATTATTCATGTTCACTAATTAGCTCCAATGCCTTATCTACCATTGCAGCAGAACCAACATAATATGTAGTACGTTGGTGTAACGATTCTGGGTCAATATCCATAATACGAGTACGTCCGTCATAGGCTTTTCCTCCTGCTTGCTCTGCGATAAAAGCCAAAGGGTTGCACTCATAAAGCAAACGCAACTTTCCTTTTGGTGCTTTTTGTGTACTTGGGTAGATAAAAATCCCACCTTTGAGCATATTTCTATGAAAATCTGCCACTAAAGAACCAATATAACGAGCTTTATATTCACTTTCCTTACAAAAATCGATATATTTCTTTACACCTTCTGTAAAACCTAAAAATCCACCTTCGTTACAAGAATACGTCTTGCTATCTTTAGGAATTTCTAAGTTGTTGTGTGTGAGAAGGAAATCGCCTCCTTTTGGGTCATACGTAAAGATATGAACGCCATTTCCTGTTGTGAAGACAAGTGCCGTAGCTGTTCCGTACAAAACATATCCACCAATAAGTTGGTCAGTTCCTTTTTGCAATACGTCTTCTACTTTTGGCTTTGTACCTTTCTCTGTTTTTCTTTTAAACACAGAAAAGATTGTTCCGATAGAAACATTTACGTCGATGTTTGAAGAACCATCTAGTGGATCCATTGCCACTACATATTCTGCATCATTATTATCAGTCAAGACAATTTCCTCTTCTTCTTCCGAACCTACCACACAAACCAAGTTACTTTCTCTAAAGGTCGTTATAAAAAGTGTATTGGCAAGAACATCTAGTTTTTGCTGTTCCTCACCTTGAATATTACTAGAACCTGCTTTTCCATACAAATCTGTAATGGCAGCACGTGAAACATGTCCATGAACTGTTTTGGCTGTGCGAGCTATAGAATGCAATAAGTGGTCTAATTCAGAAAGAGGAGCAGGCAAGTTTGCAGCGTTGTCTTTTAAAAACTGGCGTAAAGTGGTCTTTTGGCTCATAATGTTTTGATAAATGTCTAAATATTTTGATGCTGCAAAATTAGTTATTTTTGTTTCTTTTTAAAATATCGTCTTCTTATTTTGATAAGATAATATCTCAAAGTATCATTAAAAAGGCTCAATAATAGTAGTGTTCCTCCTAAAATAAGAGTATTGAGTTCTAATTTCAGATATATAAAAAAGTATCCTCCAGAAAGTCCACCAACGAGAAAGAAAGTAATAATGTAGAAACGGAGTTTGATGGTAGCTATATTTTTTTTTCTCTCTGCTTTATATTCTGAAAAAAATAAATGTGAAATCTCAATCCCTAAATCAGTAAATAAGCCTGTTAGGTGGGTAGTTCGAACGACAGCATCAGAAATTTTGGTAACAAAAGAATTTTGAAATCCCATAGAAAAAAGTAGTCCACAGGTAATTAGGTCTGTATATTTAGGCAGTACCAAAAAATTACTGGCAATAGCTAAAGCAAATAAAATCAAAGATTCAATAAGGGTAGGTATAGCAAAAACATTTATTTTCTTGCTCTTTTTTAATATTTCAATAGCCAAACTAGAACAGAAAGAACCTACTAAAAAGAAAAAAATATAGAGTAGATATACACTAGCGTCGCCAAAAGTAAGATGAGCTACAAATAAGGCAAAATGTCCTGTAACATTGGTTGTTAGTTGTTGGAAGGCTAAAAAACCTGTTATGTTTACTAATCCAGCGACAAAAGACAAAAGAATAGCAATTTGAAGATTATCTTTAAAAGTTCTGTTCTTTCCTTGTCGTCTAAACACTTTCTATTTTTTTATGGATTAAAATATCAGCACGCATCTATATTTCAAATACAACTGAATGAATTTTTAGAGTACTGGACATGACATAAAAGTTGTTGGTGTCGCTACGCTAAAACACCAACGAACGGTATTTTTTCTCTGTTCTGTGAAACACAGAAAAATAAGTCTCTCGTGTGCGATACGCTAATTTTATTTTGTAAAAGCAAAATTAGCTATTTATGAAGGTTTTACAATAGAATTTGAAGAGCTTTCTCACATTCCTTTGCAACGTTTTTAAGATTTTTTACGAATAGATGATAACTCATCAAAATTACCCTTCAGAAAAATACACATTCTAAATGTGCTACATATTTTTTTTATTCACTAACTGATTTTTTATTATGAAGATTTACAAATACACATTTATTGCTTTCCTATTTTTAGGAGCTTTATTCATTTCCAACTTCGCTTTTTCACAGCGAACCATAACAGGAACTGTTACAAGTGCTGATGGAGCTTTACCTGGAGCGACTGTTCAAGTAAAAGGCACAACACAAGGTACACAAACTGACTTTGATGGAAAATATACGATTACAGTTCCAGAGGGATACGATGTTTTAGTTTTTAGGTTTATAGGGTTTCAAGATGTAGAAGAAACTATTGGAGCTAGAAGCGTTATTGATGTGACCCTAGTAGAAGAAGCTAGACTTAGTGAAGTTGTAGTTACAACTTATGGAAAATCTAAAAGAAGAAACAGAGGAGGTAGAAAGAAAAAGAATAAAAGTGTCAAAATTAGAGGAGCTAGTTCGTATAATTATTCCTATCAAGAACCCAACACAGAAAGCTATGCAGCTAAAGAAGAGAATAGTTTTCATTCGGTTGCTCAAAATCCACTTTCTACATTTTCTATCGATGTAGATAAGGCTTCTTATTCTAATGTTCGTCGCTTTTTGAATAATGGCGAGATGCCTCCACAAGATGCTGTCAGAGTAGAAGAAATGATAAATTATTTCAATTATGACTACAAAGAGCCTACTGGAGAGCATCCTTTTGGCGTTACGACAGAATATGGAAATTGTGCTTGGAACAAAGACCATAAACTCGTATTGGTGGGTTTGCAAGCCAAGAAAATCAAGAAAGACAAGTTACCTAATAGCAATCTTGTTTTCTTGGTAGATGTTTCTGGGTCAATGAGTAGCGAACTGCCATTACTCAAAAAAGGACTTACCGAACTGGTAAAAGAATTGAGAGACAAAGACAAAGTTTCTATCGTTGTTTATGCAGGTGCAGCAGGAGTTGTTTTGCCTTCTACTTCCAATAAAAAAGACATAATTGCCTCATTGGACAAATTAGAAGCAGGAGGAAGCACAGCAGGAGGTGAAGGAATAAAATTGGCTTACAAAATTGCTAGAGAAAATTTTATTAAAAACGGAACAAACCGTGTTATTTTATGTACTGATGGAGATTTCAATGTTGGAGCTTCTTCAGATGGAGATATGAAACGCTTGATAGAAAATGAGCGCAAAAGTGGTGTTTTCCTAACCTGTCTAGGCTTTGGAATGGGCAATTATAAAGACTCCAAACTTGAAATGTTGGCAGACAAAGGAAACGGAAACTATGGATATATCAATGATTTTCAAGAAGCTAGAAAAATGCTTGTTACAGAATTTGCAGGAACGCTTTTTACGCTGGCAAAAGATGTAAAGATTCAAATTGAATTTAATCCAAACTATGTAGCTGCATATCGTTTAGTAGGTTATGAGAATCGCCTTCTAAATGAAGAAGATTTTGATGATGACACAAAAGATGCTGGCGAAATCGGAGCAGGACACACCGTAACAGCTTTGTACGAAATTATTCCAGTAGGAGTAAAGTCTGATTTTCTGCCAAAAGAAGACAAAGATGGAAAAAAACTAAAATACCAGACTTCAGAAGTTTCGGAAGCAGCAGGAAGCCAAGAACTGATGACGGTAAAGTTTCGTTACAAGCAGCCAGACGGAAACAAAAGTACAAAGTTTGAAGAAGTGGTAATGAACAAAATAGCAACTCAAAACTCTGAAAACTTTATTTGGACAAACGCCGTGGCAATGTTTGGAATGATTCTGACCGATTCAAAATACAAAAAGGAAAAAGATAAAGATTTGTATGAATGGATTTTGGAAAATGCTCCTACTGCCAAAACAAAAGATGAAGAGGGATATAGAGGAGAATTTATACGCCTTGTCAAGACAGCGCAATCGTTGAAGAAGTAAAGTATAGCACATTCTTTAGAATGTAAAAAAAGTAGGGCAAAGACTTGTCTTTGACGGAAAAAGTTGTGAAACAAACCCTAAGATTCTTTAAGAGTTTTAGGGTTTGTGGTTTCAAAAAACAACAAATTAATTCAAGATTCTGTAATTTTGGAACGAGATATTTATAAAGAAATTGATTTTTAAATTACTAAAGCAAAATGAAATATTATAACCTCGTTGCAGAATGTAAAGGCTATGAAGCAGCACAAGAATTTTGTAAGTACTTTGATGAGAATATCCCTGTTGTTTCTAATGGAAAACGCATAGCTACTGAAGCTAACATGACACGTAGAGGCGACGGATATTGGATAGCCTGTATTTCTTTTGAAGGACTTTTGAGTTTTGACACAGAAGAAGAACTAGAATATGCACAACGAAATGCACTTCCTGCTGCTGTAAATTCAACATTTCTACAAGAAGCTGTTTCAGAGATTTTTTCATTGCTCTCAGTTGCCCCACCTTATGTGGCTGCTGCTTTTGGTGTAGATGCCATTGATGCTTTTTCTCAAATGGCAATAGAGGAAATTATTTTACAAAATGCTTCTTTTGGCTATCTTTTTCTCAATGATGTAGCTTGGGAAAGGCTAGGCGAACCAAAAGGATTTGAGCCTTTTTCAGAAGGTTATTATTGGAATCCGAATTAAAAAACTCAAATCTAATCAAACAAAACTATGACTAAAAAACGACTTTCACTCATTGAGTGTAATCCAAACATTTTAAAGACAGCAATAAAAGGAGATAAGGAATTAGAAAAAGAACTAAACATAGTGGTTTGTGAAGATTGGACAGAGTTTGGTATTGAAGCTCTTCAGTATGCATTAAATAAACTATCAGAAAGCCAAGATGAGAAAGGATGGTGGACATATTTCCCCATACATAAAAAAGACAAAAAACTGATAGGAAGTGGTGGTTATAAAGGCAAACCAAATGTATTTGGTGAAGTAGAAATTGGATATGAAATAGCTAAAAGCTATCGCAATCAAGGATTGGGAACTGAAATGGCAAAAGAGCTAGTGGAAAGAGCATTTAAGCAAAAGCTAGTAAAATCAGTAATTGCACACACTTTGGGAGAAGAAAACTCATCTACTAAAATTCTAATAAAATGTGGATTTGATAAAATTGAAGAAATTGAGCACCCAGAGGAAGGAAAAATTTGGAAATGGAGAATCGAAAAGAACACCTACTTAAAAACTCTTTAAAACCCATTTTCTCCCAACAAAGGCACAAAGCGAAAAGCATCAAAACGTTCTAACTCAATCGTTTTTTCATCTTTTTTGGTGTATCTACACATGACTTGGCTTTTACGATTTCCCACAGGAACAACTAATTTTCCTCCTGTCTTTAATTGTTCCAACCAATTTTTCATACTTTGAGAGACATCTGGAGTAGCTGCTGTTACCAAAATTCTGTCGTAAGGCGCATTTTTAGAAAAGCCTTGAGAACCATCTCCCAAAACCAAGTCAATGCTTTGAAAATCAAATTTTCCTGAATAATTAGATAGTATATTTAAAGTTGTTTGAGCTTTCTGATGAAGGTTTTTATAAAACTCTATACTGGTAATATTTGCTTTTTTATGCTTTAACATATAGGCTAAAATAGCTGTCTGATAGCCCGAACCCGTCCCTATTTCAAGAATACTGATAGATTTATTTTCTAGTAAAGTGTCTAACTCTAATAATTCTGTTTGGTAAGCAACTGTGTAAGGTTGAGAAATTGTTTGTCCTTCTCCGATAGCAAATGCTTTGTTTTGATAGGCGTGTTGTAGGAAAGCACTATCCATAAAAAAATGTCTGGGAACAGCCAAAATAGCATCCAACACTTCTTCATTTTGTATTCCCATCTGAAAAATTTCATCGACAAGTTGTCTTCGCATTCCTTGGTGTTTGTAGGTATCTTTCTGCATTCTCTAAAATATTTCTTGTAATAAAATTATAGAATAGCAACGTTTTTCCAATTTTTAACGTATTAAAACAAAAACAAACCTATTCTAATCTCTATCATTTATATTTTTCAATTATGTTTAATCTACTAACTGTCAGACTTTTTTTTGTGCTGTTTGCCTTTGCAGCAGTTACTTCTGTACAGGCTCGTACGTGTCAAGTAGGTTCTGATACTAACGAGACAGCTTCTTATCAAGCCACGACACAAAACTATCCACAAACTACATCCACAGAAATTGATACTGTGGCTCTAATAGATGAGCTTATTTCACCTCACTGGGTATTTCATAGCCGTACTGCTGACGATTGGCTTACATATTACCCAGATGCAAAAATTGAACGCACTCCTATTAAAAATTTTCATAACCAAGAAAAAACAGATACTGTAATAGAAGTCAGAACAGAAAAAACACATTTGCGTTTCTATCGTGCTGATAAAAAAGACCTTCTATTAGAGGCAAACGTTAGTTTTGAACCTTTATCCATAGGCAAAGGGCTTTCTATGGGAATGAACAAAGGCGATTTTATGCGACAATTTTCAGAAACAGAAGAAGGTATGGGACAAAATGTTGTTGTAGTTGTGATGGATGAGGAAGAAACAAATTATTACTTCTTTACCTTCGAACAAAACATCTTGGTAGCCGTACATTATGAAGGTATAGTAGATTAGATAGGTCTTAATCTATTATACTTTTTCTCCAAATGATAAATCGCCAGCATCTCCCAAACCTGGAACGATATACGATTTTTTATCCAATTCATCATCGATATCTCCTATCCATAGATTTGCATGAGGAAGTGCTTCATTTACATTTTTCACGCCTTCTTTACTTGCAATAACGGCAGCAATATGCAGTTCTTTTGGCATTCCTTTTTGTTTTGAAAGTTCTTGATAAGTCTTGACAAGCGATTTTCCTGTGGCAAGCATAGGGTCTATCAAAATAACTGTTTTACCTTCCAAGTTTGGACAAGCTGTATAGAGTAAATCTATATCAAAATCGTATTGATTGAGTTTGTTCTGTAAATCTTGTTTGTATTCTCCTCTATATGCTCCCACAAAACCACTATCCGACTGCTCAAAAAATTCTGCAAAACCTTCATAAAGTGGCAAACCTGCACGCAAAATTGGAATCAAGACAGGAAACTCTTCTAATTTTTTTGTATCCTTATTTCCTAAAGCTGTTTCAAGAGTAAAGTCTTGATAACTAAGCTCTTTAGAAATTTCATACGCCAACAAATATCCTATTTTTTTTAAATTTTGTCGAAAATTACCTTTATGAGCTTGTAGAGTGGTGTCTCTCAAGTTATTCATAAAATAATGAGCAATGGAAGAATTACTGGTAAGGCTGAAAATTACCTTCGATGGATTCATAGAATAGAAATGATTTTGTTTGTTTCAATTTTTGAAAAAAGAGTTTAGAGACGTTCTAACAAACAATTTTTGTTAAATTGCACTTATAATTTTAAAGTTAGATAATAAATAAGGAAAATGATAAGATAATTTTACTCAACTGCTTAAAACTTATAAGATAATGCAAAAACTACTTTATTTTTTTGAAAAAAATGCGTTTGGTGTCTGTGCAAAGATAGGAGAACGCTTCGGAATTTCATCAGAAAGTATTCGTCTCTCTTTTATTTATGTTTCCTTTATTACTTTCGGCTCACCTATTTTCCTCTACTTGGTGCTTGCTTTTTGGATAAAAATGAAAGCACATTTAAGAAGATACAGACAAATTGTTAGAGGTTTATAAACTTTCTCTGATAAATTTGCCAAAGATAATATAAGTACATAAAACAAGCATTTGCACTAATTTTAACAAAAAAATGGAATTTTAGCTAAATAGGATTTTTTAAAGCTCAAACGATATATTAAAATAACATATTTCCATCCAAATTTTTCTCAACAAAATAGGAATAGGCTTCAAGCAGCTCTAAACCTATTTTTTTTAACTTTAAACAAAAATAGTTAACTTAATTAACAATAAAAGTGTTTCACTTTTCTAATTTAGAGTTTCTAGCAAAAAAATATTTTATTTTATTTCAATGAATCAAGGAAAAATTAAAAATTTCACATATATTAAAAAAAACAAAATAAAATTTTATCAAAAATATTATAATCAAAATATTAATCTGAAAAATCAAAAACAATCAAAACACTACAAACATAACTAATATAACAAAACGCATACTTTAGACTACTGAAATAATGCAATAGTTGTAAAAACCTTATGTAAGTTTTGGAATTGTCATTCAGAATTATCTACTTGCAAATGTTTTAGACGCAAAACATAACACAAGTCTAATCCCCTTTACAACTAATATTATTATGTTAAAATTAACTTCAAACAAATTTCTCCTCGGTCTTAGCCTTGCAGGAGCATTAGCATTAACTAGCTGTGAACACGATATTGAACAAGCAGCAGCAAATGCAGAATTAGGACAAAATAACTTAGAACTAGACAAAGGTTCTGAAGAGTTTATCCAAAATCAGTTTATTGTAGTACTCAAAGAGGGTACTTTTGCACAACAACTGGGCAAAGTAAGTGTAGCTCCTGTTTCTGACAGAGCAACCAATTTAAAAAATTATGAATCAAAGCAAGCAAGTTTGAAAGAAGCTATAACAAATATGGTAGCAGAGTTTGGTGTAGAATCAAATGCTATTGAGTTTGTATATGGAGATGCTCTTTTGGGCTTTGCAGGAACATTTACAGATAAGCAAATCAAAGCTATTGGTACTGATGCTCGTGTAGATTATGTTGAGCAAGACCAAGTTATGCGTATTTCAGATGGTTTTGCTGGCGATGATAATGATGGCGAGGTTATTTACAAAACAGAAGCACAAAGCACTCCTTGGGGAATTTCTCGTGTAGGATATGGAAACTATGAAGGTGGTTATCAGTGGGCTTGGGTTATCGACTCTGGTGTTGATGGCAATCACTCTGACTTGAATGTAGATACTCAGTATAGCCGTTCATTTGTAAGTGGATATTCTGGTACACAAGATGGTAATGGACACGGAACGCACGTAGCGGGTACGATTGCAGCTAAAGACAACAATATTGGTGTTGTTGGTGTAGCAGCAGGAGCAACAGTAGTTTCTTGTCGTGTATTTGCTGGACGCAGTGGTTCTAACTCAGCAGTTATTTCGGCAGTTGATTATGTAAGAGCAAATGCTTACTCTGGTGATGTTGCTAATATGAGTCTTGGTGGAGGACGTTCTTCTACTTTAGATAACGCAGTAAAAAATGCAGCTAATGCAGGTGTTTATATGGCTGTTGCAGCAGGAAATGAGGCACAAAATGCAAACAATGTTTCTCCAGCTCGTGCCAATGGAAATCGCATTCTTACAGTTTCTGCAATGGATGTTAATAGTCGTTATGCTAGTTTTTCTAACTATGCTAACCCACCTATTGATGTTTGTGCGCCAGGTGTAAATATTCAATCTACTTGGACTGGTGGTGGCTACCGTTCTATCAGTGGTACTTCAATGGCAACTCCTCACGTAGCAGGCATCTTGCTTATCAATGGAGGTCAAGTTTACACACAAGGTAATGTTCTTAACGACCCAGATGGAAACGCTGACCCAATCGCTAAGAAGTAATTTATAAATATAATCAAGGCAACTTGATAGAATAAATAAAAGTAAAAACCTATTTCTTCATTGAAATAGGTTTTTATTCTTTTATGAGGTTTATAGAAATAAAAAGCCTCTCACACGAGCTCCAACTAGCCAAACAGTAGAAGCAACAGGTCTTGGACTAGATAAATCATCAAAAAAATGTTCTCTTGCTATGAATGCCTCTGCACTTGCTTTTGCTCCTTTAAAATCAAATCCAGTCTCTGTTCTATAATTGAATTTGAAGTTCTTTCCTCCAGCTTCTTTTACTTTGTTTGAAAAAATAGCTGTATTTGCCCACGAACGGTTATAAAAACCCCAAATGTTTTTATTTCCCTTACTCAATTTTATATCGATTCTTCCCCCTAATAATATCATTCCACTCATAAAATCCCAACTTTGTTCTTCTGTAAAACGAGGAAAACGGGAATCATCAGAAATAGTATAGTATTCTGCTCGTCCCCAAAGGTTGGTTGTAACAGAAGGAGATAAGTTTATTTTATCTGTCGTGATTTCTATATGAGGTCCATTTAGAATAGCGACTCTTGATGTGGGCTGATAACCTATTCTTGAAGTGGTGTCGTTGGGAGGGGAATCACTGTCTATTTCGTGCCTTGACTTATGCGTAAAACCAACATTCCACGTAAAGTTTTTCTTCTTATTGAAATATGCAAAACTCTCTTGCAAAATTATACCACGAGGATTGAAGGCTATATTATTGTAAATATTAGCACTGACTTCGATAGATGAAAAAAGTACAAACGAATGAAGTCCAATCTCATTTTTTTTACTTTTCCAACGTACAATATCAAACATTCCACAAACTTGTGCATTCCAACCTTGCGAATTTTCTGTCGATTGAAAGCCACGAGAATTATGTGCTGCAAAATTAGTAGCTGCAAAATAGGTTCTTTCAGTAGAGCTTGTTCCAGTAGTATCTAAAAAAGGAGAGGCTTGAAAATTTCGCATTACATGTGCTTGTGAGAAAGCAAGGAATGGCAATGCTAAGAAATACAAAAGAAGTAGTTGCTTTTTCATGATTTTTTTGAATTAGAAAATAAAAAGCCTAAAAATCTTTTATGGATTCTTAGGTTTAACATTGTATATTAAATTTCTGTGTTTTATTTTTTTCGTGTTCTATAATATAAATTCCACGCTTGAGAGTTCGATTCTACAATATCTAAAAGTCCATCATTGTTCAAATCTCCAATTACAATATTGTAAGTATCATCTTTATTCTCTTCATTGAGTATTATTTCTTCAAAGTTATTATTTGATTTACCCAAATAAACATAATTTGCCTCTTCCGAATTTCCTTCAATAATGTCCAAATTTCCATCACCATCTAAATCTGCCACTTTGATAGAGGAAGTCATGTGATTTTTACTAATCACTAAAGAATCACTAAATTTCATATCTTTATTTCCCCAATAAATAAGATTTTCAGTTTCCAAATTTCCTGTAACTATATCTAAAAAACCATCTTTGTTAATGTCAGCAATAGCAATAGAACGAGTTTCTTCACTTTGCTTTCCAAACTTCAAAACTTTGGAAAAAGATTGTTTTTCATCATTCAAATAGATTTTATTTTCTCCTTGTCTTTCTGCTGTTATCAAATCTAAAAAACCATCATTGTTTATATCAATAATTTGAGTTTGAATGGTTTGGTCTGTCTCCTCTCCAAAATAAATTACCTTTTCAAAATTACCATTTCCATCATTTAGGCAAATTTCATTTTTTGCTTTTCTATTAGAAATAATCAAATCTATATCTCCATCATTGTCTATATCAGCAATTTCTAAATTTCTTGAAGGGGCGATGCTACCAAATGAAACTCCTTTGTCAAAAAAATTATCTTTTGAACCAAAATAGAGTTTATTTTCAATATTATCATTTACAACAGCAATGTCTATAAAACCATCCTTATTAAAATCAGCAGCCTTTATGGCATAACTTGCATCCAAAAACCTTCCAACAGGCTGTGCTAACTTAAAGCTTCCTTTTCCATTATTATAATAAATATAATTTTGCTCTGCCCAATGTCTTCCATTAGCAACTAAAGCATCTAAATCTCCGTCGTTATCAATATCCAAGAGTGTTATTGATGCTGTTCTGTTAGATTGCGTTCCAATAGAAAAAAAACCATCAGCATTAAAGAACGAAATATCTTGAGCAAAACAATTAAAGCTCATTAGAAATAGAAGAGAAGTAAAAATTAGACTGGCTATTTTCATGAAGCAATAGAAATTATTTTTAGAGGAATTGATAATAAATTGAAAAAACCGATAAAACAATGGTATTTTATCGGTTTTTGTAGTCTTAATATGCTCTAGCAAATAAAACTCGCTCCTTAGAAGGTTTTCCTGTCAAGATACATTTTCCATCTTCTTGTGGGTTATTTAAAGGAACACAGCGAATAGTTGCCTTTGTTTTTTCTTTGATTTGCTCTTCTGTCTCGGCACTGCCATCCCAGTGAGCAGCTACAAAACCACCTGCATCAAGTGCTTTTTCAAATTCTTCCCACGTATCTACATACGTTGTATTTGAAGTACGGAACATCAAGGCTTTGTCGTAGATATTTTGTTGGATTTCCTTTAAAAGTGCTTCTATTTTTTCTCCTGCACCTTCCAACTGCCAAGACATTTTTTCTTTTGTATCTCTACGAGCAACTTCTATCGTGCCATTTTCCACATCACGCATTCCGATAGCCAAACGAACAGGAACACCTTTAAGCTCCCACTCTGCAAACTTAAACCCTGGACGGAAAGAATCTCTATCATCTAATTTTAAAGAAATATTTGCAGCCTTCAAATCATGCATCAATGGAATTAATGCTCTTTTTATTTCAGCTAAATCTTCCTCTTTTTTATAAATTGGAACAATCACTACTTGAATAGGCGCAAGTTTTGGAGGCAATACCAAACCTTCGTCGTCGGAATGAGCCATAATTAAAGCTCCCATAAGGCGAGTAGAGACTCCCCACGAAGTTCCCCAAACATAATCTAGCTTGTTATCTTTGGCTGCAAACTTTACATCAAAGGCTTTAGCAAAATTTTGCCCCAAGAAATGCGAAGTTCCCGCTTGAAGTGCTTTTCCATCTTGCATTAGAGCTTCAATACAATAGGTTTCTTCTGCTCCAGCAAAGCGTTCAGATTCAGTTTTAAGCCCTTTTATTACTGGAAGTGCCATGTGTTCCTCCACAAAATCAGCATATACATTTACCATTTTTTCAGTTTCCTCAATGGCTTCTTGTTTGGTAGCATGTGCTGTGTGTCCTTCTTGCCATAAAAATTCGGCAGTTCTAAGGAACAGACGAGTACGCATTTCCCAACGCACCACATTTGCCCACTGATTGACTAAAATAGGTAAATCTCTATACGATTGAATCCAATTTTTATATGTATTCCAAATAACTGCTTCACTTGTCGGACGAACGACTAATTCCTCTTCCAGTTTTGCTTCTGGGTCAACGATGAGTTTACCCTCTTTATTAGGGTCATTTTTCAGACGATAATGCGTAACAACAGCACATTCTTTGGCAAAACCTTCTGCATTTTTCTCTTCGGCTTCAAACAAACTTTTGGGAACAAATAAAGGAAAATAAGCATTGCTATGTCCTGTTTCTTTAAATTTATCATCTTAGATACGTTGCATTTTTTCCCAGATAGCAAAACCATAGGGCTTTATGACCATACAACCACGCACGGCTGAATGTTCTGCTAAATCTGCTTGTTTTACGAGTTCGTTGTACCACGCCGAATAATCTTCCTTGCGTGTTGGTAATCCTTTTGCCATAAGAAAAAGTAACATAAAATATTTTAATTGGTTTGTTTTTTATTCAATCCACAAATTTAAAATTTTTAACTTTAAAATAATACCCTTTTTTGATAGAATACTTTCGAACCTCATTTTATAAATAAAAATTCCCTCAAAGACTTTAATTTTTTGAGGGAATCAGTTATTTGTTTTTTTTTCATCTAATCTGCCAATTCTATGGCAAGCATTTCTCTGATTTCTTCTGTTGTGGCAATAGCTCGTTGTGTTTTTCCATCAAATAAAACAAAAGTTACAGTAGCATCGCAAACTACTTTTTCTGTTCCTTCCAAATAAATAATTTGTTTGAACGTACTTGTTTTAGCTCCCACTTCGGCAAGCGAATCTAGCTTACTCTTTATAACCAATGTATGTCCAACAGAAGCAGGATAGCGATAATTGATATTTACATTGACTACCACAAACATTATATTTTTCTTTTGAAGCATTTTAAGAACATCGCTTTCTTCGAAAAAAGCCCATCTTGCCTCTTCAAAAAACTCTAAATAGCGAGCATTATTTACGTGTTGATAACCATCTAAATGATAACCTCTAACTTTTATCTTAGTTTCTTTTGTCATTTTGAATGAATTTTGAAATAAAATTTGAATATTTTTTTTCTGTTTGTGTGTTTTATTTTAATCTACCAACTCATACCTTTTTTCTTTTATAAAAGCATTATCTGACGTTTTAGATACTAATATCATCCTATCTCCTGTAAACTCTGTTATGGTAAAGGTTTCTGCAAAGGAAGCTACTCCAAATGTAATAGTATTATTCTCTTTGTTATAGCTCCATATATTTGAATCTACTGGCTTTTCTGGAAAAGGACAAACATCAGACTGAAGTCTTTCTAATTGACCGTTACGTTCCTCTTTTGCTCTTTCAGGGCGACGAATAAAATCGTAGTAAAGTTGATTAGAACAATTAGGTACATATTGATTTCCATTGAGAATATCAGCCGTTTGTTGCCAGCGTTTTTTATTTTTTCCTGTTAGAGCAACTTCAAAAGGTTTATTGATTGTAATTGTCGTGATATTGACACCTTGCAAAAGAGGCAGATTTATAACTGTATTGGTGTACCAATTTGAGAGTTCGTCTTTCTCTATGTTTACATAATAATCAAAAATATCTGGGTCTAAAGCTACTCTAACAATGCCTTGCTCATCTGTATAAAATGGCTCAAGCAGAGTTTCTCCTTCTAAAGTTAGTGCTGATTCTGTAAGATAAAACTCTACTTTAGCATTAGGAACAGGCTCTCCCAATGTATCCACAACATACAATTCTAAAGAACGAACAGGCTCTATAATTCCTTCTCTACAAGAAGAGAAAAAGAAACAAATAGCAATAAACACTAAAATAGCTTTATATATACTTTTCATAGTTTGGTTTTCTGACAGTTTTCTTAAAAAATAATCGCACAAAATTATAAAATAATCTATACACTTTTTGGGATTAGTTCTTATAAAAAAACTCAAAATATTATTTTCACTCTTGAAAAATGTCTTTTTTTATTGTTCTAGTAGTTTTTTCTTGACTTGCCAACTGCCAAACGGTGTGAAAAATAAGTTTTGTAACCTTTTCCACTCTTTTAAAATCTATTTTTTCTGGAATATCGCTCGCTTTGTGATAATCTTTGTGGTCTGGACTAGTGTAAAAAATAACTGGTACATTATATTTAGCAAAACTGTATTGGTCAGAGCGATAAAAAAATTCCTCTGGGTCTGATTTAGAATTGTACCTATAATCTAAATTTAGCTGTGTAAAAGTTTGATTTGCTAATTCGTTTGTTTGATGCAAAACAGGAGAGTTCCAATCTGACCCTACAATGCTGATATAATCATTATTTGGGTATTTAGTTTTTGGAAGATATTCTCTTCCAATCATATCAATATTCAGATTGGCTACTACATTTGAAATCGGAAATACTGGAGAAATATCAGCATAGTAGGAAGAACCCAACATTCCCATTTCTTCGGCTGTGGTGGCTAAGAATAAAATACTTCTTTTGGGAACGACTCCATCTTTTTTTGCTAAAGCAAATGTTTTTGCAAGTTCTAATAAGGACGAAACCCCCGAAGCATTGTCGTCTGCTCCCATAAAAATAGTTTTTTTACCATCTTTATTTATTACCCCTAAATGGTCGTAATGAGCAGAAATAATAATTACTTCCTCTTTTTTATCAGAGCCTTCTATAAAACCAATTATATTTTCAGTAGTAAAACTTACTACATTTTCTTTTTCTACCTTTATAGAAATACTAACATAAGGCAAATTAGAGGGAATCTCTTTCTCTTTGAATTGCTTTGCCATTTTTTCTAATTCAGTTTCAGTATAATCAAATAAACTGGCTGCTGTTTGCATAGAAAGAAAATGAACATCTATACTTTTCTCTGTTTTGAGTGTATAAATTTCTTGATTTAGGTATTTACTTTTCTTTAATCTTTTGGCATTGTATTTAAAATTATCTGAATTAGTCAGAATAAAAAAAATAGATTTTGCTCCCATTTTTTGTGCTAAAAGAATCTGTAATTCCGTTTTTTCATTCCAATCTTGATTAGAATAAAAAATCTCTTCTCTGTTGTCTGTATCTAAAAATAAGGCTACTCCTCGTCCACTAATTTGCTCATTTAGTAAAATAGAATATCCTGTCAAGACAACATTTAATTCATTTTCATTGTGAAGATAGGTATATGGATTAGCTAAAAAATCTGTTTTGTGATAATACTTTTCTCCATCATCTCTTGATGTTATTGTAACCTCTTTAATTTCACTTTTTTCTACTTGAAATTCTTGTAAGTAACGTTTGCTTCCCTCTTTTGGAACTGATGGTTCTAGGTGGTTTTTTATAAAAAAATCTTGAATATAAGAACCAGCCATCTTTTGCCCTCTTTCTCCTACTTTTCTACCTTCAAAACTCTCTGAAGCTAATAACTCTATATGGTTTTTTAAATTTATTGCCTGTATATTTTTAGCATAATATTTTTGTGTACTCTCTTGAACGATAGAAATTCTTAAAGAATCTTGAAGGTTATTTGTTGCCTGATTTTGGTCTTTAGTATCTGATTTTTGAGAAACACAATTTGTAAGAAAAAATGAAAGAGAGAAAACAATAAGATTAAAAAATAAAGAAGATATTGAAGAAAAAATATTCATAAGTTAAGGATAAAATAATTTCGATAGAAATTATACTTTATTTTAAAAAATAGGAGACTGAAGTCTATCAAAGATAGATGATTATTTAGATAGATAAAATAACAAAGAAATGCCCTTTCTGTTAGGTGTAATAATTTTTTATTGATTTACTACTTAGCAAAACATTGAAAGTGCATAAAAAAGTCAGAAGTCGTGATAAAAAACTTCTGACTTTCAAAATTAGAAAATGACACAAAATTAAAGATATATTTCTATTTATTCTCCTCTAAAGAAATCAGATTGACAAGCAAGCGATAAGCTCCTGTTACGCCTTCTGGAAGCTGTCTGAACCAAGAAATACCTGTATAAACAAAATTTCCTTTTCCGTATTTAGCTATCAAAAGACTACCTTTTTGTGGTTCTTCTCCTGTGTCGTGGCTACTGATTGGAGCTTCGAAATGCTCATCCCATTCATCAGCAAAATATAGCCCTCGTTCTTGTGTCCAACCTTCAAAATCAAACGGAGTAATTTTATTTGGTGTATTCAAAACAGGGTGGTTGGGAAGTTCGAAAACCACTGGCGCATTTTCTTCTGTTACTCTTGCTCTTGAAATTTGGAAGGGATATACTCCAATATTTTCAGCTTTTAAGCTATGAGAAGTATTGTACTGTACGATAAAATTCCCTCCATTTTCTACGTATTTGTGTAGTTTGGGTAGATAAATTGCCAAATCCTCTTCAATATTGAAGGCTCTAATACCTGTCAAGACAGCATCGTAAACGGATAAATCTGTTGTACCCAAATCTTTTGCTTCAATTAAATCTACTTTGTAGCCAATTTGTTCTAAAGCCTTCGGAACATAATCTCCAGCTCCTACAATATAACCAATACGCTCTCCTTTTTTCTCAATTTCGGCACGCATCAGTCGCACTTTTGCATTTGGAAACATTGCTTGATAAGGAATGTGGTCGTACTCTATTTTTTCCATAGATTTGGCTAACTGAATCTTCCTTTCATCATCATACTTTAATTCTACTAAAAACTCATTATTCTGATTTTTTGTAGGAGGAGTTACCTCTACTTCAATGATTTTGCTTTCGCCCTTTTTAGAAAATGAAAAATCTGCTACGGCAGGCTGTGGTGTAAAATAAATCTGACGAGCTTCTACAGCTTCTGCGCTTTCTTTGGCAGAAATGATATTTATCTTTCCACTTACAGAATTATCGGTATGAGAAATAAGCTCTAATTTTACTTTTTTAGGCTCATTGTCAGCAAAAATCATCACATCGTCTAAAAAGCGTGCTGTTACTTTAGGAACAACCAATAAAGGCGCATATTTTTCTCCTTTTACTGGGTCGGTGTATTTGTGCTGAATGGGTAGAAAAAGTCCAAAGTTTATTTTTTCGTCTATGCCTAAGTCAATATGGAAGAAGGTTTTTATTTCAGCTTCATTCATTGGATTTCCTATTATTTTTTGCTCTTCTACTGAGTACATTCCTGTGGTACTTTTATCATTAAGCCAATAAGGGTTAGAAACATTATTCGTACGAATAGCAATTTTCTTTTTTCTACTAAAAACTTGATTTTTCTCTAAAGAAATAAGCGTATCAGTAAAAATCTCTAGGCTTTCCTCTCCAGCAGAAATATCATACAAATTGAAAGAAAGAGGAGTATCTAATCTTTTCACGATATTTATCTCAACAGTAACAGAATCTCCATCAGTAGCTGTCGATTGATTAGTAACTGACTCTACAAAAAGTCCACTTGCTGTATAAAGCAATTGCTTTAAATCCTTTTCTGCTCTTTCAATGATAGGACTTTTTTCTAATTTACGAACACGATTATACGCTTTTGCAATAGTTGTATAAGACTTCTGAGGTTCTGCTGGGTTGTATTCTTTTTTTAATTGTTTTATCAACTCAATAAATTCTTTACTTCCTTTTATTTGTGTCCAATCTGTTGTAACTCCTTCTAATGGGTCATTTTTTGGCAAATCTCCTTTCAAAATCTGTAAGTGTTCCGTCATTTCGCCTCTGCTTCCAGCACTTCCAAATCCTTGACTTTTATGCTGTGAACGGCTCTGTGCTGCAATTTCGTTATATGATTTTCCCAAAACAGGGTCGTAGCCACCAATTTCAATTTTCATTGTACTGTCCTTACTCATTTCCATTCCATTTCTTCTGAAAAACCATTCTGAAGTATTCCAAAAAATACGTTTTGTTTGCCACGTTTGTACATACTGCAACTGTTCTGGAAATTTATTTTTATCGGCTGCTGCATCAAAGGCTTCTAGTGCTATTTGAGCCGAAGCCGTATGGTGTCCGTGCGTTCCTCCAAGTGTAGGCGAAAAACGAGTAACAATAATATCTGGTCTGAATTTACGAATTGCCCAAACGGCATCAGCCAATACTTTTTCTTTATCCCAAATCGTAAAGGTTTCTTCTGGCGTTTTTGAGTAACCAAAATCATTGGCACGAGAAAAAAACTGTTCGCCTCCATCAATGCTTCTAGCTGCCAAAAGCTCGTTGGTTCTGATGATTCCTAAACCTTCTCTCACTTGTTCGCCTATCAAATTTTGTCCTCCATCTCCACGAGTAAGGGACAAGTAAGCTGTTCGATAGCCTTTATCTTGAGCAAAATACGTCAAGAGACGTGTATTTTCATCGTCTGGGTGGGCTGCAATGTAAAGTACACTTCCTGTATTTTGTAGTTGTTCTATCTTTTTGATAGCTTGGTCTGCTGAAAGAGGGCTAATTTGCGCTGTTGCAGACAAATAAAAGTTAAATACAAAAAACAGTAGTATAAGTATAGAGAAAGTAATCTTCTTCATATATTTCTGTGTTGAGTTTGAAACAAAGGTTTATACAAAGAAAGTGAGTTTTGAAGAAAGACTATCTCTAAATACTTTAATTTAAGATTGTTTAAAGTTAATTTTTCTCCAAAATAGCCAAATATTCCACCAAACGGCGTTTTGCAATGGGAAGAATAGAGTTTTCTAAAGAACAAACTACACCAGCATTCATCAAAAATGTAGCAGGGTTAGGAAGGTTACGATTGCTTCTAACAAGTTCTATTTTGAGATTTTCATAGGTCTGAAAAGAGCTTTTAGTCAGCGTATCTATATGCTGTAAGTTTATTCCTCGCAGTGTTTCGTTGTTTTCTGCTGTATGAAATAATGTTATTTGGTATTTATAAATATAGACAAGACTTGCCAAACTAAGCCTTACTTTAGCATCTGTTACCAAAAACAAATACCCTTCTCTAAAATAAATAGGCGTTATTCCGATAGGAACAATCTCTAAACTTTGATTTATCCAGTTATAAATCTGTTTGCCTTCGCTCACACTCTCGTTAATTCTTGGCAATGCAAAATCGACTACGCTTTCTATTTCTTGCATCATCTCATCATCTTTCAATATAGATGTATAAGTCAGCTTTAGTTTTTTGATGTCTGCTTCAGAGAGTTTTTTAGGAAATTTATCTGATAAAAACTGCTTATTTTCCTTTATTTGGACGAGATTATTGTAATGAAAAAGCAGTTCCGACAATGCAGGGTATAATTTGACTTCATCAAATTGCTTTTTAGTGTGTTGTAAATACGCTAAGAGAAGATATTTCTTATATTCAAAATCGATAAGACCTTGGGTAATCCAGTCTGGAGACAAATTTTTTGATTTGCTATTTTCCATATTTATCCATTAATTATTTCAACTAACAAATAATTTAGCAAATATTATTCTAAAATTAAAGAATTATAAAGAAATAAAATTACCATCCTGTATGAAATAGATTGGTCGCTCCTTTTAACCCACAGTTATGGATTTTATGGTACATTGCACCTATTTTTTTACGTATAGATGCTCCATCTTCCAACATTGCCCAAGCATCAATAACAGCTTCCATTCCGTAGGCTTCTGGGGCAAGTAAATTTGTGGTGGTCAGTAAAGGATAAGCTCTAGCTACATTCAAGTGCCTTTTGAAAAAGTCGTGAGAAGAACAAGCAATCGAAACAGCATCACGCATACGATTGTCTTGATTGATAAACAAGGCAGCATATGAATCCATTAGCCCATTGTGTCCATTGAATGCTATGAGGTCAGCTTCTCCAAAGGCTTTAACCTTTGTGTTGTCTTCTAGTTGTAAAGTCTGTTTCTTTTTTCCTGCCAAAGACGCAAAATAATTCGTCAGACACTCGTGCATTTTATCTCCACGATAGGCATCTGCTACTAGGAAAACAGTTGCTCCATTCGGATATTTTTTCTTAAAAATTACTCTTTCCAATACAAGAGAATCTATATCTAACTCACTACTCAATAGTTGCCATTCTTTTAATCTTTTGAAATGAGTTTTGATGCCATACCCTGCGCCCCAATACAGATTGGTTCTCAAATTCATTCCATCCCCTAGAGATGTATTGACAGGAACAATGCCTTGATTTTCGTTATCACAAAGAGGAACAAATATGTGTACAAACAAAGGCTCATTGTTTTTTATCTTGTTTTCCAAAACTCTTACTATACTGTCTCTGCCATATTCAACGTAAGGTGGAATTTTGTTTGTGTTTACTTTTTCAAATTCATTTTGGGTAAACTCTGTTGTGTCAATACTTTTTGTCTTTACAGAATCATTTTTTACTTCTTCTAAAGATTTTTGTTTTTGTGCGTTGCAGGAAGTAAGACTAAAGAAAAGTAGGAAAATCAAGTAAAGCAAGAAGTGTTTTTTCATAGTTGTAGTAGTTGAAAGTGATAGTACTTGCTATGATAACGAATTTTTTAGGATGAGAAATATAGATTTGAAAATGAAATTTTAGCACTATCATAATTATATAAGCAAACTTTGCTAAAATTCTAACCAAAAAGCTATAAATTCGTTACCTTTGTTTGATTGTTCGATACCCTAAAATATAGATTCAAAAAATGGCATCAGCTACTCCTAAAAAGCAAACGAAAAAAAAGACTCCTTCTAAAAAAATAACTGTTGTAGATTCTATTCACTCTAATGGAAATCATCCCAACACGACAGATTTTATAGAAATTTTTGGTGCAAGAGAACACAATCTCAAAGACATCGATATTTCTTTTCCTCGTGAGCAACTTATCGTCATCACAGGGATTAGTGGAAGTGGAAAGTCGTCGCTTGCCTTTGATACCATTTATGCCGAAGGACAGCGTCGTTATATGGAGAGTTTTTCAGCCTATGCACGTTCATTTTTGGGGAATTTGGAACGTCCAGATGTAGATAAAATCAACGGACTTAGTCCAGTTATCAGTATCGAACAAAAAACAACTTCCAAAAACCCTCGCTCAACTGTAGGAACAACGACAGAAATCTACGATTTTATGCGACTTCTGTTTGCTCGTGCTGGCATTGCCTACTCTTACAATACAGGGGAGCGCATGATTCGCCAAACTGAAGAGCAGATTTTAGAAATTATCTATGAAGATTATAATGATAAAAAATTGGTGTTGCTTGCGCCAGTTGTAAAGGGTCGTAAAGGACATTACAGAGAACTTTTTGTGCAGCTTCGTAAGAGTGGCTATACAAAAGTTAGAGTAGATGGGGAGATAATGGATTTAGTGCCAAAAATGCAAACAGACCGTTACAAAACGCACGATATTGAGGTAGTGATTGATAGAATTGTTGTTTCTAAAGACGACGAAAAACGCATTATGGCATCGCTCAAAACGGCGTTAAAAGTTGGAAATGGGATTATGATGGTACAAGAACATGGAAAATCAGAAGCTCGTTTTTTCTCTCGTTTTCTGATGTGTCCTACTACTGGAATTGCCTACGATGAACCTGCACCTAATCTGTTTTCCTTCAATTCGCCTTACGGAATGTGCCAAACATGTAATGGATTAGGAAAAATTGAACAACTGACGGAAGAAAATCTGATTCCCAACCCAGAACTTAGTATTAGCAGAGGAGCAATTGCACCACTTGGAGAATATCGTGATACATATTTTTTTAAAAAATTGGCTGCTTTTATGAAAAGCCAAAAAGTAAATATTACAACAAACTGGAAAGATATTGATAAAAAAATACAGGAAAAAATCCTTCATGGCTCAAAAGAAATTGTGAAGGTAAAATCCAAATCTTCTGACAGAACATGGAATAGCGAATTTGAGGGTGTCATCGAATATTTAGAAAAATATCAACTTGATGGAGGAAGCTCAAAGCAGCAAGCCAACTTGCGTGATTATCTGACGGTTACTGTTTGTCCAGACTGTGAGGGAGCGAGACTAAAAAAAGAATCTTTGTATTTCAAGATTGATGAGAAAAACATATCAGAATTAGCCCAAAAAGATATTAATGAGCTAGGGGAGTTTTTTAAAGATATTGAAAGCCGTTTGGAAGACCGACAAAATATCATTGCTGCCGAAATTTTGAAAGAAATTCGTAAAAGAATTGGCTTTTTGTTGGACGTTGGTTTGGATTATCTTACCCTTGACCGACCTGTAAAAACCCTTTCTGGTGGAGAGGCACAACGTATTCGTTTGGCAACTCAAATCGGAACACAATTGGTTGGAGTGTTGTATATTTTGGATGAGCCAAGTATTGGACTTCATTCAAGAGACAATGTAAAACTGATAAAAGCCTTGCAAGATTTGCGTGATTTGGGAAATACAGTCATCGTAGTAGAACATGATAAAGATATGATGCTCGCTGCTGATTACCTCATCGATATAGGACCAGGGGCAGGAAGGCACGGAGGAAAAGTAGTAGAGGCAGGTAAACCAGTCGACTTTCTGAAAGGAAAAAGCACCACAGCCAAATATTTGAATAATCAAAAACAAATTGAAGTTCCGAAAGAGCGTAGAAAAGGCACAGGAAAAGAGCTTATTTTAAAAGGTGCAAAAGGAAATAACCTCAAAAACGTAACAGCTCACTTTCCACTAGGTAAGCTAATTTGTGTTACAGGCGTTTCAGGTTCTGGTAAATCTACGCTCATTCACGATACGCTTTATCCAATCTTAAACAAACATATTTATAGAGGAGTCAAAACACCTTTAGATTACAAGGAAATTGAAGGACTGAAAAATATTGATAAAGTTATTGAAGTCGACCAGTCGCCTATTGGACGTACTCCACGCTCCAACCCTGCCACCTATACAGGTGTTTTTACAGATATTCGTGCTTTGTTTACACAACTTCCAGAGGCAAAAGTGAGAGGCTACAAACCAGGGCGTTTTTCATTTAATGTAAAAGGAGGACGCTGCGAAGAGTGCGAAGGAGCAGGACGTAAACTTATCGAAATGGATTTCTTACCAGATGTTCATGTAGAATGTCCGACCTGTAAGGGAAAACGTTATAACCGAGAAACTTTAGAAATTCGTTTCAAAGGAAAATCTATTTCTGATGTATTGGATATGAGTGTGGAAGAGGCATCAGAGTTTTTTTCTAATCAGCCTAATATTTTACGAAAAATCAAAACCTTGAATGATGTTGGTTTGGGTTATATTACTCTTGGGCAACATGCCACAACACTTTCTGGAGGAGAAGCACAGCGTGTAAAACTCTCTAGCGAACTTTCCAAAAAAGACACAGGCAAAACATTTTATATCCTTGACGAACCTACTACGGGACTTCATTTTCAAGATGTACAGTTTTTATTGGATGTTCTCAACAAACTGGTAGGAAAAGGAAATACAGTTTTAGTCATTGAACATAATTTAGACGTAATTAAAGTTGCCGATTGGATTATTGATTTAGGCTTGGAAGGTGGCGCAGGTGGAGGACAAATTTTAGTGGAAGGCACTCCAGAAAAAGTAGCTAAAAACAAGAAAAGCTATACAGCTAAGTTTTTGAGAGAAGAATTGAAGTAAGAGCTTCTTTAAAATGATTTCAATTCATAACATGATAAAAACAGGCTATTCAAGAAATTTGGATAGCCTGTTTTTACAAGTATAATTATAGAGCAACAAAATATTTTACAATATTGAATCTAAACTCAAATAAACATCATCATATCGATTTTATTTTTACAAAAAGTAGTGATTTGTAATTTCAATTTCTATAAAAAAAACTGTATCTTTATTTTAAACGATTTAGAAATAATTCTATTTCGCTGTATGATAAAGTTTATCACAGTTTTTTACGGTTCTGACTATCAATGATTTGCTAAAAATCAAATCGTACTTATTTCTTCATAGCTATAAAGAAATGAACTTTACAAAAGTAATCGTGATAAGGTTTATTATATGAATTTTACCAAAATAATTCATTTCTTTCTCAACAAAACAACTATTTATCAAGTTAAACCAGCATATTTTTAAAAAGTAAAATAGGTTTTTATAAAACTTGTAACAACAAATAAAATTAGGCTTTTTTATTGCTCTATTTTTTTTACCATTTAGTTATTGCTAAAGTCAATGCGTTTTTAAGCCTAGATTTAGATAAAACTAGGTTTATTTTAATCACTCAAAAATCACTACAAACAATGTCCACGACAAATTCGGCCAACTCAACTACCAATCACGAATCACACAATGCAACATCAAATCCTTACGGCTACATTAAAGATGATAATGTTTATTTGAAAGGCTACAACGACAGCCCTGACCGTAAAATAGGTGTTGTTAAGGAAAGTCCAGAGGCAAGCATTGCCTATTTTGAAGACCGTTATCAGAAATTATTAGAAAAAGTAGAAGAAGTAGCAGAAGCTATCGAAGAATCTCAAAACAAAGGTTCTTATCTAATGAAACTGGTGCATATTAGAGAATCTTTAGAAACTTACAATGCTATCGGCGATTATCCAGCCGTAGAGCAACGTATTTTAGACCTAGAACAAGGAATTGAAGACTATATTGCAGAAAATAGAGTAAAAAACACAGAGATAAAAACAGCTCTGCTAGAAGAAGCTCAAAAACTCAAAGATAGCGACGACTGGGAGGAAGTCTCAGAGTATCTCAAAGACCTTAAAATGCGTTGGATACGCACAGGAAGTGTAGGAGAAGAAGATGAAGAAATGTCGGAGGAATTTGACAGATGTTTAGATGTTTTCTTTGAACGCAGAAAAGCCTTTTTTGATAATGAACGTATTGTAAATGACGAACGTATTTTGAAATACAGACGCATTAGCAACAAAATCAGAAAGATGAATTATCAGAAAGAGAAAACTCCTGAAATGCGCCAAGAGGTAATTGACTTGCAAAAGCAGTGGAAAGATGTAGGTGTAATCCCTAAATGGAAGTACCTCAAACTATACAGAAATTATAAAAGAGAAGTAGATTTATTTTTTGGAAATGAGCCAAGCAGTGATAACAATTATCGCCAAGAGCCTCCTATTCCGACGACTCCAGAAGGAATCTTGGAACTCAAACGTAAGCTAACCGAGGAAGTAGAAGAAATTGCAAATAAGTTTGAAAATGTACATTTGAATAATGTAAAAACAAAGCAAGTTCAATGGAAAAAAATGGGAATTATCAAAAATAATGATGAAGACCGTCTGCTCAATAATCGTTTTCACGCTGCTTGTAGTGAAATCTTTACACACGTATTTCTAGAAAATGATGCAAAACAAAACTACGAAGGCTACGAAAATAAAACTGGCTTCGAACAATTAAAGCTCAAAATCAAGCTAATCAAAGATAGCATTAGAGAAGAAGAGCCAAATCTTCAAGAAATTGCAAAAAATATCCCTCAAGATAGTTATGGCAGACCTATGTTTGATAGAAATAATCCAGACCATGCGCCTGTTCGTTCAAAATATATGAACTTGCTAAACGTGATTCGAACAAAGAAAAGATTAGCTAAAAAATTCCAAAATCAACTCAATAGTAGTTACAATTTTTAAACAAGCTGTTGTTGGTGTCTCACCAATAACTAACAAAATCATGAATATCCCAACTACCACTAGACTTTCTCACTCTAAAAAAACAGGACAAGGAGGTTTAGTGGTTACTTCTTTAGAAAACCTTATACAGTGGGCTAGACTTTCTTCACTTTGGCCTATGACTTTTGGTTTGGCTTGTTGTGCCTTTGAAATGATGGGGGCATACTCGCCACATTATGACTTAGACCGTTTTGGCGTTTTTCCTCGTGCTTCTCCTCGTCAGTCAGATGTAATGATTGTGGCTGGAACTGTTACCTTTAAGATGGCTGACCGAATTAAAAGACTTTACGAACAAATGGCAGAACCTCGCTATGTTATTTCTATGGGAAGCTGTTCCAACTGTGGAGGTCCTTACTGGGAACATGGCTATCATGTTGTAAAAGGTGTAGATAGAATTATTCCTGTAGATGTATATGTGGCAGGATGTCCTCCACGTCCAGAAGCCCTCATTGGAGGAATTTTGAAATTACAGGAAAAAATACGCTCACAAGCTCCTGC
>NZ_JAHDIG010000063.1 GCF_020630935.1 Bernardetia sp. | reverse complement strand
TTCTGTAAGTTAGTTTGATTTACAGAGTTATTTCTACTTGCTGTTAGTAATGCTCCTCCCTCTACTAATCCCCACGCTACAAAGTTTGCAGCTTGAAGTGTAAGCTGAACTTTTGTGTTCATCTCTCCAAAATTTATTGCATCTGATAAAAACCAAAGCTGAAAGCCATTGTAAACAAGTCCAAATACTGCTCCGATGAAGAAAAACACGCTTCTTTTATCTCCATACAAGTAAAGTGCAGCAGAAACTAACGAGAATAGCGTAAAGCTAATTTCTGAAAGAATAGGAATAACGTACTGAATACATAAAGCTGTAAAATCGTGTCCTTCTTTGTATAACCTTATAAAAATATAACCAAAGGTTACGGCTATGATTGCTACAAAAACGAAACGCATCAATAACCCAATGGCTATGCAGATATTTGGCAAGTAGCTTGTTAAAGTATCTAATGACTTCCTACTTATTGAATCTTCGTAACTTAGGTTTACGGTTGTTGCTTTTGCTTCCATTAGGGTTAAATTTTACTCTTTTTCCGTTTTGAATATTTTTATAAAAAATGCCGTTTCTGCTGTTTCTATCGGTATTTTGCTTTTGTTTCTGACACTCTAACAGTTGTTTCTGTTTTTGTTTCTTGATGCGATTTTGTTTCCGTTTTCGTTTAGCTTTCCACTTTTTCAAAAATTCTGCAAAGCGATACCCTCCCCAAAAAGTAAGAACAGTATAGATGATACAAAGAGAAATGTATAGGTAAATCATAGCTTTTTCATTTTATCGATGATGTCCATTCTTGGCTTTATTCCGTACTCCTTACAAATTTTGGCATAGCCTTGAATATTGAGTATTCTGTGTACGGTTACATTGTCTGTGTCCAGATATACATTTTCTTCTCGCAATTTCTTGTTATCCAAGTATGCTGTAATGATAACTGGAACACAAACTATGAGAGTGATAGCAAATAGGATATAGCCTAGCATAATTTCAATTCAAATTAGGGTCAGAGTTTTTGAAACGGAATGCACCTTGACGACACGCATTAGAACAATACTTGGCATCTGAACGCTTTACTTCAAAGGCTTGATTACAAAACTCACACGTTTTGAATTTAGAACCTCTTTTCTTTCTGTGCATCATCACATAGACAACTTTCGGCTTTCTCTGTGCTTCTCTCTTCCAAAGTATCGCCTTTCTAATGGATAGAATGGTAGCAATGGAAAGAAAGAGTTTTATTAGTCTGTCAAGCATTTTTATTTACTTTTGGCTGTTCTTCTGGAAACATGTTGATAGGTGTACCGTGTAGGGCATCCAATGCAATATCCATACTTTCCAAAATGACTTCAAAATCAGTTTTCTTTACATCAAACACTGGCATTTTTTGGTGTGTCTGCTTACAACTTTGCATAAGTTCAAGGTGTGTTTTGACCTTTTCTCTAGCATTTGTGATACGCTTGGCGTGTGTTTTCTTATCAAACTTGGTCATCATTTGCAATGACTTTACTGGTTTCTGTCCCATAATTAATCTTAGGTAAAAGACCTTTTTCTGAAAGCTCTGTAACAACTTCCTCGTAATAGTCTTGGTCAGTAATCATTTTAATCTGTACTCTCTGTATTAATGAAGCAATACAGTCAGCAGCTTTTTTTTCTTTAGGTGTAAGTGTGTTCATATCCTTTTCAGTTTTTGAGCAGCGTCCGAATGCAACTTATGTGCAAGACTACTCTTGTGAAATTTTTCTCTTTCTCTCTCGTGGAAAGCAATCTGATTTTGGTCTATTTCTTTCCTTTCTTTTGCTTTTTGTTTCTCTTGGAAACGTTCGTAAGCTGATAGATTTTTCATAGAGTCAGTTATTAAAAATTGATTTTTGGTAGAGAGAGAATAACCCCTTAGTTACTCTCTCCTTTACCCAAAAACTACAAAATGTAGTTCGTTGAGTGTGAAGGATTCGAACCTTCGTAAACCTTTCGGCTGATGGATTTACAGTCCATTGCGTTTGACCACTTCGCTAACACTCAATTTTTACGAAAAGGACTGTCAGAAAAAAAAACAATCAAATATTCTGTTAAAAAAATATTTATTAGACAGTCCTTTATGCTTTTTTTGAAAGAAGACAAAAACATCATTTCTGCCTTCTTTACACACAAACACGATTTTTAGTCTAATTCTTTAGCTACTATGGTAGCTACTCCAGTCAAAAGTTTTGGTCTCAATTCCTTATTTTCTCCGTGAAAAAACAAACCTCCCGAAACAAAAACTCCTTTTTTAGATTCGTTAGCGACAGACATTGCCACAGACAAATTAAGGTTGTTTTTAATGGCGTAATCTCTGATTAACGCATCAATTTCTAAAAGATAATTTGCACTTGTAGCTACTTTTTTCGCTACTTTTTTGATAGTTTTCTCTTTCATTTCAAAGTTATTTTTTGATTTAAAATTTATTAGACAGTCCTTTTGATTAAAAACCTTTGACATTGTTATCTACGAGCCACTTATACACCTCTCTATTTAGAACAATTCCTTCTTCAAAAGTCAGATTACATACTTTTGGCTCTTCATCATCACAGGATAAATAAAAACCTGTTTCAGTTGGTAATTCTGTTTTTGAATCTATCTCATAAACATCAGCAAAGACATTATTTTTACAGATAGGGCATTGTACTTTTGTTGGTTTCATATATCTCTTTTTATCAATCAAATAACATTTTGTTACATGGCTTTTTCCTTCCAAATAATAGTCATAGTTAAAAAACCAGTTGTTTGTACGACAAATAATAACCTCATTCTCCACATTGATAAGTGTATGTTCAAAAGTCATAAAGTTCTTACCGTCCACAGGCTTTTTAAACTCAACGGCTAATTGGTCGCCCTTTTTAAGAGCTAAAAAGTCATCTTCTCCAGTTAATAGACGTAGGTGTAGCATAGTTATTTAAGGTCTATTTTGTGTATTCAGATTGAATTTGATTTGCAGCCTCTTGAAGAGGTACACCTTCATTTAACAAACCCACAACCTTCATATAATATTTAGATGTATCAGAGTTAGCATCCATAATCCACTCATTAGCAAGCAGAACCTTTTTACCTAGACTTTCTTTTATCATGGCAATAAAACCATCTTTAAATTCTTGCGTAAAACCGAACGATTGTGCTTCCATTAATGATATTTTTTTTACAAAATCATCATCAACTGTTTGAACTGCATCTATTTCTGTTTCTCCTTCTTGTTTCATAACATCAAGGAAAGAAGCTCTAGCACTTATCCCTAGACAAGCAAAATGATTTTCTGTGAAAATGGTCAAGTGAAACATAGTATTGTTTATTTAAGGTCTATTTTACGTTTTTTTATAGCTTTTATACGCTCACGAATTTCTTCTACCAGTTTCTGACCATTTTGCAGGTCTTTTACGGCTGCAATATCTCTATGAGCTTGTTTATGCAAGTCTTCTAGTTCTTGCAAGTCGTTGATTTTACTGATTGGCTTGGGCTTCATATCTTGCTTCGATTTTATCGTAGAGTTCTTGCCTCTCTTCTTCGTCAAGAAGCAATATCCCTCTGGCAAACCAAGACCATTTTCTACTCTTCTTTTCTAAAAAGGCTTTCATAGGGTCATAGATAGATTTCAATACTCTTACCGACCCAAACTGTACCTGTTCTTCTTGTGTTTTTTCAGTTGCCATACAATTTTTTTTTACTTATCAAAAAAAAGTTTGTGAACTACTCGCAAACTGTTTTTCTATAATATTCTAAAGTTTGCTATATTTGTATTACATTGTGTTACAAATATAGAAAATATTTTCCTATAAAAAAATATAAACGCTCATATATGAACGTTTATTGTAAATAATTTTTCTAACTAACTGTAAATCAATCAAATATGATAGGTAAAAAAATAAAAAAAGTTATTGAAGAATCTTCTTTTTCTCAAGCTGAAGTAGCTGAAAAACTAAAAATCAGTATTCCTACACTTCGTAGGATATATGGCAGAGATAGTGTAGAAACGAATGTACTAATAGGTTTGTGCAAACTATTTAATCTACAACCTTCATTTTTCATGAGCGAATTAGAAAATTTATCAGTAAGTGAAGAGACAGAGATAAAAAATGATAGTGAATTATTAAAAGAAAACTACTCTTTCGTAAAACAACTATCTGATACTAGAAAGGAATTGGCAGATACTCGTAAAGAGTTGAATGACTTATATAAAAACATAGTCATGAACAATTTAAAAATTGACTTAGGAAATAGTTTGGGAAAGGCTAAGGCGTATCTAATAGGTAGTTTTGAGAATGAGGAAGTAACAGAAACAAAGTTTGTTTCCCTCTACCCAAAATTAGGTGCGCCTGTCTTAGTGAGTTCTAACTAAGACTTACTACCTTATGAATTTTAGTGCTACACTGGGAACTTCACTCAAAAAATCGGTGTTAGAACCCACAATAAGGCAGAAGTAGAAATCCTACCTGCCTCGCAAATTTTAATAATGAAAAAGTCATTATGAAAAAAGATACTAGGTCAATCTAATCATACTTCTCTACTGGTTGAGTCTCCCACAGTTGGGGGACTAGGTTCGATTCCTAAATTGATTAGAAATTACCTGTATTTTACAAAAAATGATGATAAATGATAGGTCAAACAAGACTTCCTTCTTTTCGCTTAAAAGTCGGATTACACGAGTAATTCACAGTTTTGTAATTACCTTCGTTATAATCATAATTTGATTCAAGTGGTAGCTCAATGGTTAGAGCATCGGCTTTTTAATTTGAAGATTACATTTTCTTAAAGGTCAATTCAAATTTACTTCTATTTCCATACCGAAGGTTGTAGGTTCGAATCCTGCCCACTTGGCAAAATAAATGTAGCGCACACTTAGTGTGAGAAAGAAAAAAAACAAGGTCAATCAAAACTTACTTCTTCGTAAATATAACGGTGCTATAAACGCAAATTAGTTTTGAGATTACCTTTTAGGTGTAGCTCACTCTTTAGAGTGAGAAAAGATAAATTTCAGGTCAAATAGGACTTACTTCCTTTGCCAACTAGGCAAATCACTTTTAATGATTCCAAGTTCTATGATTACCTATTTTTAAACTAAAAAATCACAACACAATGGAAACAACTTTCCCAACTACTACTAAATTCTCAAATATTTCTGCCGTGGCTGTACGTAACCAAGCTGTTTACGTAATGACTGAAATTGCAGAAATCAATGAGCAAATCGATACAAAGATTGGAGAAGAGAAAAAGCTAAGACAGACAACTTCGGTTTTGGTAGCCAATTTGGCTCGGCTCGGCTTTGGAGTAGATGAAAAGCTCTTGACTGCACTTAACAATCTACCAACGAACTATCAACTTATGATTGCTGATAAGTTCAAGACGGTAATGGGTGTAAATAAAAACTGGACACCACTCGTAAAAGGCTGGGACGTTCCAACAGGAGAAGATATTACTGACCACTTGATGACTTGGTTTGTCAATGAGTTTATTCCCAAAGGACACGAAAAAAGAGGTACAGAACTTCCTTGTGGACACGCTATTCCACCTAATACATTTCCTTTGGAGCGTTACAACGGTTGTCCGTTTTGTGGAACTCCATTTGAGTTTGGAAAACTAGAAAACGAAAATTTTGGACAAGGAAGTAAACTAAAAATACTTTCTCTTTGGACAGACAAAGAAGCAAAGCAGTATTTTGAAGACCTTTTAGCTTCCAAGACGGCACTTGATGCCACTCAAATCGATAGCTTGAAAAAAATGATTCAAGCCTACAAAGACGAAGAATTGCCAAGCGTAGAAATCAAAATGAAAGAAACGCTGATGGTTGTTATTTCTAGCTTAGTAGAGTTTGGAAAGCCAGAAAAGGCACAGATTTATTTCAAATCGCCAGTTGATATAATGCGTTATTTGTGGTACAAGCATACTGGATTTTTACAGATTGTAAAACCAAAAGTAGTTGTGGCAAGAAAGTCTAAAAACAGCAAACATATTGGAAGCATTTTGAATCCTAACTTAGACCAAAGCGCAAACACAAAACTGGCTGCAAAAGCAGACTTAAAACTAAAATATTCAAGAAAAGAATGTTTTATGGTGGCTTCTTGGCTAAATAATTTAGGGATGAGCTACGATGCAATATGTGAAGCAATGCATCCAAAACGTGAAATGTGGGTTCGTTTTATTCGTGCTTTGCGACTAGCAGAATACAGCAAAAAAGCTGGTTTTGAGAAGCTCAAGATTGTTTTAGACAAATTCTACAATGAAGATTACAGAGTTTGGCAATCGGAAGTAGATAAATATCGTTTGCGTACAGATGTAGAAAAAACGATGTCGCTTTTGAAGCAACGCCCTGGACTTTTTGCTAGAAGTTTGTTTGCCAATATGCTTTGGTTTGGAAAAGATGATGTTTTGGAAGCTTTTTCTGAAATTATAGACAAAGTGCCTGCTCGTCTTGTATTTACATTGAATATGTACGCCGATTCGTATTTTACAAAAGGTGGAATGCGTGCCGTTAAGCCACTTGGAGGAACAAACAAAAATATTCCTAAAAATCAACTTCTTAATCTGTATGATGAAGAAGTATTAAAGGCGATGAAAGAAGGAATTGAAGAAATGTGTGTATTGGCAATGAAGAAGCGTTTTGAAGCTCAAGATAACGAGAACAAAACCATCTACATTGACCCAATGCTTTTCAAAATTCCTGTTTCGATAGGTGATAGAAGTGAAACTGTACAAGATATGCCTTCTGCACTTATGGGAACTCGTTTTGAGATAGAAGGAAATACTGTTCGCTTGTTTATGCAATGGGGTGAAGGCTTAAAAACTCAGCATTTGGATATGGATTTGAGTTGTCATGTGGCTTATAAATCAGATGTAGATAATTCTCAAAGAAAATATAAAGTGTATGGAGGAGCTTATGATATTTGCTCGTACAGCAATCTAGTAACAGATGGTTGTAAGCATAGTGGCGATATTCAGTATATTCCAGAAAAAGTAGGAACAGCAGAATACATTGATATAGACGTACATGAGTTGCGACAAAAGGGAGCAAAATATGTTACTTTTACATGCAACGCATATTCTAACGGTGAAATTACGCCTAATTTGGTAGTAGGTTGGATGAATAGCAAATATCCAATGACTATTTCTGAAAAAACAGGTGTAGCCTACGACCCTTCTTGTGTTCAGCATCAAGTCAGAATTCAGCAAGGACTGACAAAAGGTTTAGTTTTTGGTGTTTTGGATATTGATAAGAATGAGATTGTTTGGCTAGAACTCTCATTTCACGGACAAGTAGTTGGGCAGCTCAACACTACCAATGTAGAAACGCTTTTAGCAAAATTAGATTCTAAACTCAATGTTGGAAATCTGTTGCTTTTGAAAGCCGAAGCTCAAAATTTGGAAGTGTTGGAAGAAAACGACGAGCAAAATCCTGCTGATGAAGTCTATTCAAAAGAATGGGTGATGAATACAGCAGCCGTTACACAATTACTTGTGGACTAATTCATAAATGATAAAGACCTTTTTATTGAGCAATTCAATGAAAGGTCTTTTTAAATTTATACTAAAACTAAGAATTTCTACTTTTAAAGAAATCATCAAAAAAATCTTTTGCTTTTCTTGTTGTCTCATCCATTTTTTCAGATACGTTTTGAGCCTTCTTTCTAAACTCCTCATTAAATATTTCAGCTTGTGTAGAATTTCTTGTAATTTCTGTGGCTTCCTTAAAATCCTTGGCATAGCTTTCAGAAGCCTCCTTCACATCTTGCCACACCGAAGTATTTTTCTCAGCATCTGTCCTTCTAGGATATGTTCCTTGAAGAGTAGCATCATAATCACCAGAACGCACCCAGTTTACGATTTCTAGCGCACGAGTAGAAGCAAAAGGATGAGATTTTCCTATGATATTAAAAAACTTAAATAAAACATCTCCTGTATTATCTGTATTATTATACTCCTCAGCTTGCTCCAAGAAAGCAGCTACATCCATCTGCTCAAAATTACCTCCTGCTAGTTTCATTGCTACACGAAGCGAAACATCAGGATTTTGAGTCGCTAAAAGTCCTGCACGGTCTGCGCTAAGTTCACTTTTTCTACTCCACTCTTGTAAGGCAAGATATACACCAGAAAAAATCCAATTTGGAATAGGCAGTTGAACAAATGACCTTGATATTTTCTCTAGAATAAAATAAAGTGTTCTATAAAGCATATGCCCACTCATAATATGTCCTAGTTCATGTCCTAAAACTTCCGTTAGTTCTTCGTCATCTAATCGCTCAACCAAACTGGAATTAAGAACAATAAATGGGTTATCTAATCCAATAGCAGAAGCATTTAAAATAGCACTCTGAGAAACATATACTTCTGGTCTTTTCTCTACATCAAATGTCTTGCAAACCTCATCAAAAAGTAGCTTTACTCTATTAAATTGCTTCTCTGAAACACGCACTGCAGAAGCCAAGTAAATGAGACGAAGCGAACGTTCTGATGTAGCTCCAAGAAATAAATTTAAGAGTTTCTCTAAACCAGGTACACTTTTAAGGGTAGCAAGTGCAGCACGGTCGGCAGGGTGTTCCCAAGCACGAGAAGAGATTTGATGTAAAACTGTTTTCTGAGTTGTCATTTTATTTTTAATTGAAATGTATTTCTAAAATTAGCTAGAAAATTAGGGAAGTCAAAAAATTAATCCGTTATTTTGTATAGTAGTGAATTACGAGAAATAGGAGAGTTTTGTTATTTATTATCATTTCTAATTATTTGTTCGTAATTCGTAATTAAAAAATTTAATTGTGAATATTTAATGTACACTAAAACAGATTTGGATGGGGTTTGGGTATTCGAACCACGCCTTTTTGAAGACCATAGAGGATATTTTTTTGAGAGCTTTAATCTCAATGATTTTGAAAAGAACACAGGACTAAAACCTACTTTTGTACAAGACAACCAGTCGGGTTCTACAAAAGGTGTAATGAGAGGATTACATTTTCAAAAATCGCCTCACGGACAGTCTAAATTAGTACGAGTAATTGTGGGAGAAGTACAAGATGTGATTGTAGATTTAAGAAAAGATTCACCCACTTATGGAAAGCATTTTAGTATTATTCTTTCTGGAACAAACAAAAAACAGCTTTTCATTCCTAGAGGCTTTGCACACGGTTTTTTAGTATTGAGTGATTATGCTGAGTTTTTCTACAAATGTGATGCCTTCTATGAGCCAAAAGCTGACACTGGAATGTACTTCAACGACCCCAAAATTGGTATAGAATGGCAAATGGATTTGAATAAAATTATTCTTTCAGAAAAAGATAAAAATTTGCCTTTATTTGAAGATACTAAGTATTAACTTCTGTTAGTTCCGATTTTCAGATTTCTATAACAAAAGTCTATTTTGTGTGTTGTTATTATATAGAAAAGTCAGTATTGGCTTTTTCATTTTTTAATTAATAATTCACTTTTAAAGAAATACTATTTTTATGGAAACAGCTATGATTGAGCTAAACCGAATCGCATTAGATAAAGAAAAATCAAGCAAAACTGCCGACCATCTCAACGAGATTCTTTGTAACTATCAAATTTTTTATCAAAACCTAAGAGGTTTTCATTGGAATCTGATGGGAAAGAACTTTTTTACACTTCATGTGAAATTTGAAGAGCTTTATAATGAAGCACAACTGAATATCGATGAAATTGCAGAGCGTATCCTTACTTTAGGACATACTCCACTTCATACGTACGAAGATTATTTGAATAAATCATCTGTAAAAGTACACAAAAATGTTAGTGATGAAGTAGAATCTGTAAAGGCTATTATTCAAGGTTACGCAACCCTTATACAAAAAGAAAGAGAAACACTCCCAGTAGCTGGCGATGCAGAAGACGAGGGAACAACAGATATGTTGGCTGGTTTTATTAAAGTACAAGAAAAAACAGTTTGGATGCTTTCAGCTTGGTTAGGCAATAAACATAACTAAGACTAGCTATTTTATCACACATTTTAAACACACTCTGAAAATTTTAGAGTGTGTTTTTATTATACTGTTTTGTCCTGATATAGCGTTACAATAAGTTTTCTAAAAATACGAACAATAACTATATAAAATAACGTGATCTTGGGATTAAAAGCCAATCTTAAGTGCTTCTCTATACACTACAGAAACTATTTTCGGTCTGCTCTAACGAGACTGATCTACTTTTAATCAAAGTCAGCCCAAAGGGCAGTACCGAAGATTAAAAGAATATCATAACTTATTGATAATTAATAAATATAATCCCTAGTTCACGTTAAAACACACTCAAAAAGACTATATATTGCAACTCTTCAAATTGTACATGAGATAGAAGAAGGTATTTTTACTATCACTCTATTCCATACTCTTCAAATAGATACTCAATAGCTCTTTGCAATACTTTATCATTCTGCTGTTTGATGTCATTTTCAGAATTTCTAATGTAAATATTTGGTATGTGTCCTATTCCATCTAAACTTTGTCCGTTTGGAAGCAAAAACATCATAATAGAATAGCGATACTGAAAACCATTTGGCAGAAAGCGACGCATGCTAATATCTGAAAAATCTCCCGAAGTAGTATCTCCCATTTGAGTTACCTGTGGAAATGATTTCATGTGTAGTAAAAATATTTCTGCTGCGCTGATGGTAACATTATCTGTCAAGATAATAACAGGCTTGGAATAGTTTTCTTTTCCTATTGGTTTGGTATAATATTCTATTTTATCTGAAAAATCATTGTGTTCTTTTCCATTACGATGCTGTACTGTATAGATAAAGTTCTCTTTGTTAGCAAATCGCCCAGCAAAGGCTGTTGCCACAGGATCATCTCCACCAAAATTACTTCGGATATCTAAAATAATTGCTTGGTGCTTGCCAATCTCTTGTAATATCTTATCCATTAAATCAATATCATCTGTTTCTATTCCATTTAGATAAATATACCCAATATCTTTATTTTTGATATTACCATAGAAATAATATTCGTCTTCATAGATTACTGGTATGTCAGTTGTGTTTTCGATGTATTTATCCTTAATGAGAGGAATACTTAACTCATTTTTTGCTTTTTGTGATGTTCCAGATCTAAATAAATCTTCAGTTTGTGGATTGTATAAAGACGTATGAGAATCGTCTAAATAATCTATCATTTCAGAAAAAATAGCAAATAGCTCTTCATCTGTAGTTTGGCTGTTTACTTGTGGACGATACACAGTATAAATACTATCCCAGTTATGATTTCTTGCATGAAAGAGCCCGTAATAATTATCAAAATCTTTCCAAAATATCTCAAAGTTATTTTCTGGTGTATTGGCTTCCTCATCACCCAAAACCATTTCTTGGCAAGAAGAGAGCACGAAAAATAATAAAAGTAGTTTTCCGATGATATAATTTCTAGTTTTCATAAAAGTATATTTTTAAAAGTTGAAGTTTAATCCTAAGCTAATTTGTTGATTCATAGATTTTACTGAATGTATCTGTTCTGTTTTGTAATATTGTAGCCTATAATTTGCAGAAGCTGCCCATTTGGGAGAACATTTATACGAATAGTTCAAATCATAATCTACCACCAAGTAGTCATTGAATGAAGTCCACTTTCCTCTAAAAAATACTCTTACAGGGTTATTTTGGCTTTCTACGATAAATTTATCCCAACCTGTATAAGGAGGGCGAGACATCAGTCCAAAAATGGGAACAGAAAGAGAGGTAGTTATCTGCTGCCTTGAACTCAAACGATAGGAAAGTCTGCCAGTGAGGTCTATGCCGTGTAAGGCAAAAAAAGAAATAGCTTCCACACCATCATAAAAAGTAGCATTAAAATAAGTATGATAACCTCCTCCTATGTGAAGGACTAATCTTTCATTTCTCTGTGGTATTTTTTTAAGATAACCTACTTCTAGGTTAGCCAAATAATAATCTGCTTCAAAGCTCTCTATTTCTTTGTTTGGCTTTATAGTAGAGCTTGAGAAATCAATGTTAGAGAAAAATATATCTCCCTTTTTTGTAATCCTTTGATAGTTGATGCCTAACAAAACTCCTCTTCCTAAATAGTTAAGTGGTGAGTAGTTTAGGTCTTTGAAGTAAGAATAGTTTCCACCTATTTGAATGCCTATATTATTCTTTTTTGATAATGTAGAAATAATCTGATTAAGATTCTTTTCCTTAGTTTGAGCTTTTGTATAATAAGAGAAAAATATGGTACAGCTCATCAGTAGCAAAACAGTTTTTTTCATAAGAGAGTGAGTCTTTAGTTACGAGGTTGATGGTATAAAGACGCACAGAAGAAATTTCCCCCCTATGAAAAAATATTTTTTTTGAAATATTAATATTCCGTAGTTCTCTCTCTATATTCTTTTCTCCAAAGACGAATGAGGAAGAATAATGCAATAAGACAAGCTCCGTAAGCTAACTTAGCTCCTCCTTCATCTACTCCTAAAAAAAATAAGCCTACTCCATAAATCAATGTGATTAGGTCAACGATAGCAAATATTATACTTTTTACGATTTTCATCTAGGTTAAATTTGTTGTTTTTTTATTCTTAAACTCTGCCGTTATCGGTGTCTCACCGACGATATTTTCCTAAAACTTCACAATTCCACGTACATTCAAAAAACGCTGTGAGAGTCCGTTCGGAACAGCAAGCTGAACATCATTGACATAATCGCTTATCCATTGGTGCGAAATAATATTTTCTACACCCAAAATATTCAAGACCTCTAAGCCTAGCCAAACCGATTTAATACGTCTATCCTCGTCAAAAACCAACGACTTAGAAAAACCAATATCTACACGACGATAGGAAGGATTATTAAAAAAAGAACGGTAATTTTGATTATTTGGTGCACCAAAAGGAACACCAGAACCAAATAAAACTCTCAAATTCACTCTAAAAGTAGGATTGTTTGGAAAATGGTCTTCAAAAAATATAGTTGCTGTTACTCGCTGGTCGGTGGGGCGACGAATAAAATCACGCTCATCAAAATCAGTATTTTCTTTGGTTTGGAGATAACTCAAACTAAACCAAGATTCTGTTCCTTTTATAAACTCTCCACTAATTCTGGAATCAATCCCCCATGCATAACCTCTAGCTGCATTAGTAGCATAATAACGAAGGCGCATATTATCCACATCGTAGGGAATAAGGTTGGCAATTTGTTTGTAATAACTCTCTACAATGAGCTTGAAAGGACGTTTTGAGAATTTAAAATCCCAGTCCATACTTCCAATAATATGCAAAGAACGCTGTGCTAAAAGTGATTCGTTTACCTCTCCTGCAAAGTTGCGAAGTTCTCTGTAAAATGGCGATTGCTGATAAATTCCTGCTGCCAATCCAAACTGAATATCTGCTTTCCAATCGGGTTGATATTTGTATTGAAGACGTGGACTAATAAACGTTTGCCCATTCAATGACCAGTTATGAACACGTACTCCAAAAGTAACATTGTGCCATTCGGCTGTGTCTGTTCCAAAGAAATGAGAAATTTGAGCGTAGCCTTGTGTTCGGATAGAGTTTAACTGTGTTTCTGTTTCCACAAAATAATTTATATCTGCAAAGCCAGCCGAATCTAAAACTTTGTATTCAAAAAGCTCATCATTGATGATTTCATTTTTAATTTCTCCTCCAAACTCTACCATTGTTCGGTCGCCCAATCTTAGCGAAGAGCGATTTTTAAAAGAATAAATTTGAGCATCTAACGAATTACGAGCATAAAAATATTCGGAAGCTGCCCCACGAACGAGCGTACATTTATTAAAATTGTCTGAAGTAATATCATTATTGACATCACACAAACGGTATGCACCTTCTGTATCGACAAACTCTCGCTCTCTTGTATCCACACCTGAAACTGTAAAATCCATTGAGAAATTTTGAGAGAATTTTTGAGTGAGACGTAGCGCAGTTTGATAAGTCGTGTAGTTCATCAGTTCTTCGCCTGTATAATCTACAAAAAAGCGCACTTGCTCATCAAACGTTCCGAAAGTAGTTTCTCTGCCAGATGGAAAAACACGGTAACGATTTTGAGAGTAAGCAACCAAAAGACTAAGTGTAGTATTTTTGTCTTGATTTTTGAAATTTCCGTCTTTGTCTAGCTTTCCTAGTTTATAACTCAAAAGGGATTGAAAATCTGAAAAACGAGGCTGATATTCTCCCTTTGTTTCCAACGTATTTAAAAGGTAGCTCAAATCTTTATGGCGAACCCCTGCTAAATATGAAAAACGCTTAGATTTATTTGTTCCCTCAACGTGTGCATTTCCACCCAAAAGTCCGACAGAAGCCGAACCTGCAAACTTTGTAGGATTTTTATAATCTACATTCAAAACAGAAGAAAGTTTGTCCCCCCATTTGGCTTGCCACCCTCCTGCTGAAAACTCTACCTTTTTTACCAAATCCAAATTGACAAAACTAAGCCCTTCCTGCTGTCCAGAACGCACCAAAAAAGGACGATAAATCTCTATTCCATTGACATAAATTAGATTTTCTTCATAATTTCCACCACGCACAGAATATGCTGACGAAAGTTCGCTACTGCTTGTAATTCCTAATCCAAGTGTAACCAAAATCTGTGAGAACTCGCCTGTTCCAGTAGGTGTAGCCTCCAAACCCTCTGTATCAAGAACTATTTTGCTTGTCTCTCTATCATCGTTATTTATCTGTGCTGTAACCTCAACAGCCTTGAGCAGTTCAGATTCTGAAAGGCGAATCGTATAGTTTTGATAGGATTTCAGAACTATTTTTTGTCTAAAGGTTCTAAACTCTGGATGTTGCGCTGCCAAAGTAACCTCTTTTCCTAAAAATTCCTTTGAAAATTTTGGAGAAGATTCTAGTCTAAACTTTCCCTCTTCATCCGTCTGAACAGCTTTTCCCTCTTCCAAAATTCCGACAGAAGCATTTGAAACGGGCTTTTTAAGAGAATCTAAGACTTGCCCTTCAATGATGGCAATATCTTTATTGGTTTGGGCAAGAATTACTGTGCTAAGAAAAAAACTAAATCCCACAGTAAGGATAAAAAAAATGGCTTTCAAACTATATCTTTTCAAAATCAATGTATATTTTGGATAATTAATAGCTTCAAAAATACGCTTATTTTTTCTAATTGTAGAATGAATATACTTAGAGTTTGCCTTTTATTGCTTCTCTCAATTTTATTAAGCGTGGAAGTTCTACGTCAAAAAACTCCTGTAATTTGTTTTTTCCTATAAAAGCAATTACACTTTCAGCCAGTTGATATACTTTAGTTTGCCCTTCGTCTGGTAAGAAATAATTAGAGTTAATATCTGTATTTTTGGCATTTTGGATAGCTTGTTCTATTTCTGTGATGAATTTGTAAGGATGATAACCTCCTTTTTCAATTTCGTTTAAAGCTGTTTTACACTTTTGAGGTGTATCTAATACTTTAGGAACAGTTTCCTTTCTATGAAAATAAAGCCAAATTTCGAAGCAAGGATTACTAATAACCACATTCCAGTTTGAAGACTGCTCACAATAATCAGCCACTTCTTTTAGCTGCTCAAAACTCCATCTATCTACATCTAAAACTAACCAAACTTGATCGTCAGGCTGCAAATCGTGTTTGGAAACAAACTTTGCTGCTCGTTCTACTACGTGTTTTGGGGAAGATTTATGAAAACTAGGTTTGTAATCTTCATCTTCAATAATATGCACTCTGACACGCTGCGAAAAATATTGAAATAGCTTGAAATACTCTTTTTCTCTGTCTTCTCCTTCGCAGGCAATGGCAAAAAGTCGGCTATCTCTATAATTGCCTTCCAAAACATCTCTTTTATAACTTCGTTTTTTTCTAGGCATTAGATTGGTTGGTTTCGTTTTGAGATTCTTCTTCTTTAGTAGCCAAACTGCTCCAATTTAGATTTTCTAAATCAGCTAAAAATGGAATTGCGCCATAACGCCCTTGCAAATATCCTTTTCTAATATCCAAGTCGTAGCGAGGCTTGAATTCACTTAATGAATAAAACTGTGTACTGCCTTTACTTCTGTCTTTTTCGGCAAACCAAATTTCATCTGGACGAAGAATATTTAAGTCTAACAAATTAGATTCGTGAGTGGTAAAAATGAGTTGTCCTTGAGCATCTTCATTTTTCAAACTTTCCTCCAAAAATCTATAAAGTAAATTTACGTGGAGGCTCTGGTCTATTTCATCTATTAGAACTACCATATCTTTGACCAGCATAAGGAAGAATAAAGGAATAAAATCTACCATTCTTTGTGTTCCTAATGACTCTTCTTCAAGGTTAAACTCTACATTTCCATCTGTTCCTTTGTGTAGAGATACTACTTTTTCTACATATAACTTATCATCAATTTTCACTAAATGTAGGAGTCCATTTTCTTCATGGTATATAATACTTCTATCTTCTCCTACTCCTACCATAATTTCCTCAAAGTAGTCTTGTTCATAATCTTTGCCAAAATAGTCCTGCCCTTCTATTAGCTCCGTCTTTAATGTTGCTATCCCTAAATCTAAGATTTTTACAATGTTCTCTATTCCTTCTTTCCCACCTTCACTTACTATGAATCTATTTATGAAAAAATTAGAGGGTTTATCCTGTGGGTACACTACTAGGAGACTATCTGCAATCCAGTTTCTACACATTGTAACTTCTCTAATTTTTAATAATTCAAATTTTCCAATAACTGTCTCGTCTTCTTTTATCAAGTTTTCTTCCAGTAATTCAATAAGAAGTTTTTGTTTTGCCGAAAGCTGTCTTTTACCTAAACGTATATTTATTTTACCCTTTTTATCTGTGGTTCGTTCAAAAATGAGTTTATCTTCTTTCGTAATTCCAGATTCATAAAGCCACTCCTCTTTTATTTTTCCTTTATTGATGCTTATTCCATAAGCATAGATTTTATTTTTGATAGAAAATTCCATTTCAAATTGAATGGGTTTTTCTTTATTAGCAGGGTTTAATTTAAATTTTTTTTGTTCTAAAAATGAAAATACACCACCTTCTTCAACAATGTTTTTTAGCGTATCTATTGCCTTTATAAGATTAGACTTTCCTGCTGCATTTGCTCCATAGATAGCTGCTGCTCTAAGTACTTTCAGTTTTCCTACTTTATAAACGTGCTGTTTGTGCTGCTTAAAATTTCCAGCCAACATATTAAACTCTGTTTCTTCATCAAAAGAAAGAAAGTTTGAAACTACAAATCGTATGAGCATAATCAGATAAAAAATGGGTTTTGGAATATTTTTATGTAAATCTACAACGAAAAAATCTCTTAATCAATCTATTTTTCTGAATAAAAATGTCATAGAATATTCTTTTTTCTTAAACTTAGCTCAAAATACTTGAAACACAAAAGTTAGCTTTTAGTATATTTGTAAACTAATGTGTTTAATTAAATTACCTCTATGAGTCAAAATACATCATCAACTACTGGTTTTTCCCTAAAATTGAAACTCCTCACGCTTTTGGCTGTTGTGCTACTTTTAGCCATTTTTTTTGCTATTCCTTCCAAACGTTCGTCTGATAAGTCTATTCTCAATGAGACAAAATTTGCCTTAGAAGACACTACTGGCATTACCAAACTGGTTTTGGGAGAACAAACGCTCTCTCAAAGTCCAACTAACTCTAGCAACTGGCTAATGAATGGTGATTTTGTTGTCGATGAAGAAATGATAGCTTCACTTTGGGCTATTATGCAACGCTTAGAAGTAAAAAAACCTGTATCGGAAAGTATAAAAGATGAGGTTATTAATAGTTTCCTACTCAATGGAATTGATGTTCAGGTTTTTAGAGGTGATAAACAAATTAGAAATTATAAAGTCTGTACACACGAAGGGGAAACTTATGCAATGCAAACAGAATCAGCTTCGCCCTATTCTATTTATATTCCGGGATATTATTTACAGATAAGAGATATTTTTGATATTCGTCCGTATGAATGGCAAGACCGAACACTTTTAGCCACAACACCCAACACATTCCGTTCTATATCAGTAGAATATCCTCAAAATAAAGACGAGAGTTTTACGATTGATTTTACAGGAAAAGGTTTCAGAATGAGAGAATTTGCAGAAGCTGATACCAACAAAATTTATGAATATCTACCTTATTTTAGCCAGATGATGGGAGAGCAATACGTAAAAAATGACAAGCTACAAGATTCTTTACAAGCACTTTCTCCAACAGCTACTTTTACATTGAATGATATTAGAAGCGAAACACCACAAGTTTTGAACCTCTATACAGCAAGAGAAAAATATTTTGTTTTGTTTGATAATCAGTTATTACTCTTTTCTCCTAGTTTGGCAGATATAATTCTAAAAACAAGGTCGGATTTTGCTAAAGTAGAATAAATGAGATAGATAATTCAGGATAACAAAACTGTCATTCATACAAATCATTATCTATAGTTTCATCAAATTCGAAACTGCCATTTTCATTTTTACTGATGAGCGTCATTCTAAAAACTGCCATTTTGGGAATATATCCATAGATATGAGGAAAAAGCAAGCCATCTGGAGCATACTCATCTTTGATAAGAGAATGAACACGCTCTGGCGCAATATGCAACACCAATACAGACTCTTGGTCTGAAAAATATTTGTTGGCAGAACGGGCTACCTGCTGAGCATACGAACAATGAATAAACTCCCCTGGTGGACGTATTTCTGTTTCTTGATAGTGGTCTAAATGCCAATCGGAAAGTTTTACAATATGATAAATACGCTTCGGCAAAGGTTTCATAAAAATATTTTTTGGTTCTTGCCAGCTTCTCCAATCGTAGGCTTCTATGTTGGGAAAACGCTTTTTATAGTCGTACATAGAAGGAAAATCATAGCTATATCCGTGATAATAATATTTTTTCTGCTTCGATTTTGCATATTCTATTTCCATCAGCATCGTATAAATTCCTAAGCTATAATTATGATACTCTGGGTCATACATCCCATATACTGATGAAATTGCCTCACTGCCCACATCAAAAAAACTAGAAGCGATTAGCTTATTATTTTCTGTATCATAAACATTTATCTGATATGTCGGATTCGGAATTTTATCAGGCTGACGAGAAAGAAATACATAAATATCTTGTGGAATAGTATGAGTAAACTTCTGCTTGTGTTTGTCAAAAAGAACATGATGTTCTTCTTTAAGAGATATAAGCGAAACAGTAGTTTTGAAGTGCTTATTTTTAGATAAAATCTTTTTAAACCTTTTGTTGTGCTTATAACTTTCTAAACTCACTCGCAGAGGCACAACCATACAAAGCACATCGTCGTAAGAAGCCCAACTATATCTATAAAAATGTGTTCCAAAATGTCTCCAGCCCTCTTTCCATAGTGCATCTAGCTGTGCAGGACGAACATGCAACAAATATTTACTTTCATTGATATAATTAGGAGAAATAGCCATTCTTTACTTGTTTAACAGAGTGAGAACTCTGTTGAATTGATAAAAAGTAGAGTTTGCAAAATTAATTATGATAAACGTTATTTTCTGCTAATCTTTTTTGACAGCCAGTTGTACTTTTAGACCTATTTTTCCTCCAACATCCATTACTTGAATAATCTGTTGGATAGGAGTTATTTTATCAACGTGTAATACGATTTCTTTATCTGTACTTTGCTCACGAGAGGCTCTCAAATCGTCTTCTAACTGCTGCAATGTTACCTCTTTGCTTCCATAATAGAACTTATCATCTTTTATTGTAATATTCAATTTTGGCATAGTTGCTCCACCAAGCTGACTAGACGGTAAATTAACATCTACTGCTGAAGGCGTAACAAAATTAGAAGTCAGCATAAAAAATATAAGCAACAAAAATACAATGTCCGTCATAGAGGACATATTAAAAGAAGGGTCAAATTTGAGTTGAGACTTTGGCATACAATTCTTTTCTAAAGATTACTTTTCTTACTATAAATACTTAATCAAAAAGAAATTAGCTTCTCTGTTGCATCATGAGCATAAAGTCGTGAATCAATACGTTCATTCTGCCTGTAATTTTATGAATTTTGGTAATAAGATAGTTGTACATAATATAAGCAAAAAGCCCTACTATAAGCCCTCCCATAGTCGTTCCCATAGCTTGATAAATTCCTGAAGCCAACACTTTTGCACTCGTTGCTCCCTCTTGATTGGCAAGCTCTGAAAAAGCCGTAATCATTCCTGTAACAGTTCCTAAAAATCCCAACATGGGCGCAGCTCCTGCAATTAGGGAAATATAACCTATATGTCTTTCTAATTTGGTAAGCTCTCTTTGTGCTACTTCATCGATACGCTCTTTGAGTTGGTCAGAATTTATGTAAGTCATAATATCCAGACTTTCTCTTATGATAACAGAATAAGACGATGATGATTTTCTTAAGGCATCTTGTGCGCTCTCCATTCCCCTACTGATAAGAAGTTGCTTTATACGGTCTAGTAAATCTTTCGGATTTTCTCTAGTCAGTTTGAAAAAAACCCATAGTCTTTCTAAAAAGAAATAGAATAGTACGATAGAAAGTCCTACAAGAACATAGCTTACTATTCCACCAGTCATAAATACTTCGAAGTAATTTACACTGTCAGGGGAGGTAATATCAGTAGTATTTTGAAGTAAAATAAAGGGAATATTCACAATTTGAAATTGATTTAGATAGGAAGATAGCTTAATTTAATAGTTTAGAACCCACATATCTGGATAGGTGTTTCCTAATGAATTTCTCTGATTGTAGGCTTCTCGCTCTGTCGCTTGGTCGCCTACCGTAACTCTGTACATTCCACGTTTCGGATACATTACAATTTTGGCATTATCTACACCACTGCTTTGTAAGTCTGCACGAAGCTGACGAGCATTTTCTATTTGAGCAAAACTACCAATCACAATATAAAAACGATTTTTAGGATCATTAATTATATCCTCTGGCTGAGTTTCTGAATTTCCTGTGTATTGTGTAGATGGGTCTGTACCGTCATTTGTAGTATTGGTACTTGTGTTGTCGTTTGTCTGGTTGTTTGTAGTCTCTGTATTTTCGTCTGTACTATTAGTTCCAATATCTGAATCTGTATTGTCTGCTGTTGCATCTGTATTATCATCAACTTCTGTTACAGGGTCAGTATTTGTATCATCGGTAACCACAGTAGTTACTGGTTTTTGTCCTAAGAGAGCTTTCAAACTCGCCTTAGCATCAGGATTTGTAACGATATAGAGTAGAAAGACAAAAGCAAAAAGAATTGGAATCGCCACCAACCAAAGTACGATAGGAGAGCGTTCTTCCTCTTCCTCCTCTTCTTCTACCTCAATAACAGGAGGCACTTCTTCCTTTTTTGCAGGAGGGTTTTCAACCTGCGAAGCTGCCTTCAAAATATCTTCTTGTTTCTTTTTCTCTTCTACTGGGTCTTTTACAAGTCGGTCTCCCAAAGTAGCATAAAGTGCTGCGTCTTTTTCTGTCTCTTCGCTAGTTTTTTCTTTTTGAAGGTCTCTATCAAAAACAGGTTCATCCTTCTTTTCTTCTTGCTTGCTCTCTCTTTTATCTAGTGGTTTTCGCTCAAGAGAAGGCAAACCAAAAGCATCATCTAAAATAGTATCTTCGTCTTGTTCAAACTCTAAAGAACCATCTGGTTTTTTTCGTATTACTCCCAAATGACTGATATGAGAACTACCCGAGTTTCGGAGTTCGTCCTCTACTTTTGTTGTCATTTTTTCTAACTCTTCTTGAAAATCGGCGATGCTTATTCCTTCAGCCTCAGTTACACGCTTACGAAGAAGCTCGTTCTTATCACTCTTTAGCTTTTCATAAAAGTGAATTTTTTTGCTAGGTGGAGCTACACGAACACCAGAAATTTCAGACCCTGCATAACCTGCTACGAACGTACCGAGTTTGGGAACAACGACTTCATCGTTTTCATTTAATAATTGTTTGATATATTTTTCAAGCATGCTGCCTATAATTTGATTTAAAAAAGAAGTTTAAAAAATGACTGTTTTTTGTGTTAGGATAGATTCAATGTGCTTCTATGTACAACGATTGATAAACTATTTAACTCAAAATTTACGGATTTATATGAAAAGGTAAAAACAAATAACCAAAAAAAATAGCTTTTGTCTATAAAAATTGAATATTTAGCGATTTTTTTAATGGGTTGGTAGGAAAAATGAATCTTTATATTATGGTATTACGATTCCTTCTACTTGAAATACCTGTGCATCATTTAAAATTACATTTTCTGAACCTATGATAGTATATGCTTCTAACAATCCATTTTTAACTTTGAATCTCAATGCTCTATTATTTTCATATAAAACATTTTTATCCTTCTGCACAATCATAATTTCTTTTACATTTTGAAAAGAATCATCGTTTTGGCTCTCAAAATAAATCTCCATCTGTCTTACAATTAAGTTTTCTGATTCTGTTTTGAAAGACCATTGTGTTGGTGTTTTATTGATTTGGTATCTATCACGAAGTTGTGGTGTGTTTATATCAGAAGCATAAAAATATGCAAATTCATCTTTCCAATTTATTTTTTTAAGTGTTTGCTCTGTCTTGATGCCTTGTAATATTGTTTTTTTTGCAACACTAACTTTTTGTTTTTCAAGTTTTTCAATATGATACTCTAAAAAACCTTTCAAATCAAAAAACTGTGTATCTGCTGTTCCTTTTACATCTGGAGGAATACAAGAAATATGAGTAAATACAAGAAATAAAATACTGAAAACAGATAGTAGAGGACTGACTGGACGATTAGAAAAAATAGACATTAAGATTTTTTTTAAAGGATTAGTGATTAGATAAGAAAATACTAACGAATTTGAAGAAAAGTAGTTTATTTAGCAAAAAGCTGACTCTGTTTTTTTACAAAAAAAGTACTCTACCCTACTATTTTAAAAAGGTGTTTTTTTAGTCGCATCGCAACGTCCTATTGGTAGAAATGAAGAATATTTTTATTTAGGAGTTGCAGAGCAACGAAATTATAATGTATAGAATTCGAATTAAAACATCAATATATCGTTGCGATGCAACTTAATCATGATTTTGGCTATTTATTTTTCTACCAACATTTTGTTGCTCTGCAACTTAAATTTCAAATAAAAAAATAGTAGGATAGAGTACAAAAAAAGCAAACCTCAACAGCGAAGTTTGCTTTATGATAAACAAAATTTATATCTGTTTTTAGAGGGTTTTATTCAAGCATTTTCAAAAACCCTTCTTCACTAAGCACTGTTACGCCAGCTTTTTCAGCTTTTTCTAGCTTCGAACTTCCAGCTTTATCACCAGCCAATAGATAATCTAACTTTTTAGAAACTGAACTAGATATTTTTCCACCCAATTCTTTAATTTTTTCTTTTAGTTCTTCTCGCTCAAAGTTTTGGAAAGTACCCGAAACAACAAAACTCTTTCCACTAAAAAGCCCATCTACAACTACTTTTTTCTTTTCTGCTTGTTCAAATTTAAGTCCAGCAGCTTTGAGTTTTTCAATAATTTCTACATTTTTCTCTTGACTAAAGTATAATTTTATACTCTCTGCTATTCGCTGCCCAATTCCAAAGACATTTGCAATATCTTCTTCTTTGGCTTTCATAAGATTATCAATAGAATAGAACTCTTCTGCCAAAATCTCGGCAATACTTGCGCCTACGTGCCTAATCCCTAACGCAAACAAAACACTTTTAAATGGTTGATTCTTTGACTTCTCAACACCTTTGAAAATATTATCTACTGATTTTTCTTTAAAACCTTCTAAATTTAATATTTTTTCTCTGTCTAAATTATATAAATCAGTTACATCTTTGATTATATTTTCTTTTAAGAATAACTCAACAGTCTTTCCACCAATTCCATCAATGTCCATTGCTTTTCGATGAATGAAATGTTGAATTTTAGCTAAAATTTGTGGTGGACAGCCGTTTTCATTCGGACAGTAATAGGCTGCTTCTCCTTCTTCTCTGCTCAATTCCGTCTGACACTCTGGACAAGCACTTGGAAAAACAATAGGCTTTGCATTTTCTTCTCTCAACTCTAAAACCACTCGTGTTACTTTCGGAATAATCTCTCCACTCTTTTCTACAAAAACTGTATCTCCCTCGTGTAAATCTAGCCTTTTTATTTCGCCTTCGTTGTGTAGCGTAGCACGCCTGACAGTTGTTCCAGAGAGCTGGACTGGGGAAAGATTAGCCACTGGCGTAACTGCTCCTGTACGTCCGACTTGATAAACAACACTCTCTAACTTTGACTGTGCCTCCTCTGCCTTGTATTTGTAGGCGATTGCCCAACGAGGACTTTTAGACGTAAAACCAAGTTCTTCTCTTTTGTCTAAATCATTGATTTTGATAACTACGCCATCGGTTTCGTAAGGAAGTTCTAACCTTTTTTGTTCCCACTCTTTTATAAATTCTAAAACCTCACTAATTCCATTAGCTTTTCTATAAAAATCTGAAACCACAAATCCCCACTTCTCTAGGTTCTCTAAAATAGACGTGTGAGAATCAAAAGGCGTTCCGTAGGCATCATAGATGAAGCAGGAGAGTTTTCGTTTTGCCATCTCTGCCGAATCCTTCATTTTAATAGCTCCAGAGGCTGCATTTCTTGGGTTTTTGAGAAGTAAATCTGGAAGTTTTTCTTCTTCTACTCCTTTTTCTTTAGCTTTTGTTACAATCTCTTGATTTAATATTTCAAATTGTGTTTTACTTAGATAAACTTCTCCACGCATTTCAAAGTCATTGGGAATATTTTTTCCTTTTAATTTGAGAGGAATATCACGAATCGTTCTGACGTTAGCCGTTACATCATCTCCCTGCGTTCCATCACCACGAGTGATTCCCTGTGTAAAAATGCCATTTTCGTAGCGCAGAGAAATAGCCACACCATCAAATTTAAGCTCACAAACATAGACAGGGTTATCTACCGTTTTTCTGATTCGCTCATCAAATTCTAATAGTTCTTCTTCATTATACGTATTGGAAAGCGAAAGCATTGGATAACGATGAGTTACCGTCTCAAAACCTTCTGAAATATCTCCCCCCACACGTAGCGTAGGCGAATCTGGACGCTTAAACTGTGGATATTCTTCTTCTAATTTTATAAGTTCTTCTAAGAGTTTATCAAACTCAAAATCTGAAACTTCTGAAATTGAATGTTGATAATATTGAGTGTTGTAATGATGGATTTTTTCGGCTAACTGATTTATTTTTTCTTCTGTGGCAGAAAGATTCATACGCTTAATAGTTAGAAATTATACACTTTCGTGCTTTTTCAAGATTTTGATAATATGCAAAAATAAAAAATCTCACTCTGAAGAGTGAGCTACATAAGTACACAAATTTACATTTTTTCTACTGACTAATAAGCCATTTTTCAGCCGTTTCTATATCTTTAAAAAAAGAAATATGAAGATTGGAATACACTTTTTTTACGCTACTAGCAATGAGTGAAACAGCCATTTTCTGAAACAGATTACTAGATTCTATTAAAGCCAAATAACATTCTCTTTCTTTCAATTCTTTACCATAACGAGGTACATAGCTAGTTACGAACCAAGCTCTTGATTGTGGTGGGTCATATTCTAATTTTAAGTAATCAAAAATAGCGTGTGTATAGTCTCCATCTCTGAACATATCAAAATAGGTTTCAAATCCTTCTCGGTGTTCTTCAACAGTTAGACGACCAATAAGGTAGAGTTTTAGAGCTTTCTGTGCCTTATCATTATTAGGGTCTTTGCTAGTTAGGGTAACTTCTTCTATCAAAAAAGTTTTGCGTTTGTTTTCGTAGAGCATAATTTTAGTTTGTGGTGTGAATTTTATTTTAGTGATAATTTGGAACTATTCATCTCTCAAAAACCAATCTATTTCATCAATGTTTTGATATTCACTAGGTAAAGTATCTAAACTTTCCCTCTGACTTTCTTCGGATAAATGCTTGTAGTTTTTAGTTCGTATAAACTTTTTATAATTACTTTCTTTAGTTTGTAAATATATTCTATAGTGTCTAGTTTTGTTCCATTCCATTATATTTGTCGGTACTGCCCTATTGGGCTGACCTAGTTGGAAAATAAGGTCAGTCTCGTAGAGCAGACCGAAAGTATTAGGTCAAAGTAGTTTTTATTTTAGCATAAATTCCTGCACAATAGCTTTTGTTCTGTACAACGTTGTTCTAAATAGTGAGCTACATTTTTAAAATTTCAATCTCATCTGAATACGAATATCATTTCTCAAGTCGCCATTGATTTGTTCTAGTCCAGAACCAATAGTTTCTTGGTCTCGGTATTTTGTATATGCCCATTTTGCCCAAATATCAATTTTCTTTCCTGCTTTAAGCTGTACCATATAAAAATTGCGAAAACCACGACCATAATAGGCTGGAATAAAAAAGTAGTACAAAACATCTTTTTCATAGACATACTGACGATTTTCATAGTCATCTGTATCAAAAAGAGCAAAACGAGTGGAAAAACGAACCTTTCCAAAATCTAAATTTACATCTTGTACGATTACATAGCCTTGTGTTGGGTTGGTTACATGTTCATACGAGCTAAACTGCACTCTTGCACGAAGTGAAACAATTTCTTCAGCTTTATAATCACAGTTTAGTTGATAATTTCTTCGTGTATAAGGTCTGACTGTATTAAAATTAGAAACATTATCATCGTCTTCATTCCTGTAATTTTTTTCTCTCACTTCCTGTCTAAACTGTCCGTAAAGCTGAATAGAACGAGACGGACGGTAAGTAAGACGAGCCAAATACTCGTGTCCTCCAGAGGGTGCATCTACCAAAAAACGCATCCAAGGAAAACGGAAACGGTCGTAATAAGCTGTCAGTTGCCATTTTTTAGATGGTTTGTATTTTATTCCCCAATAAAAACCACGTTCGTTTATCGGACGAGAGCCTTCGCCAAAAGCTGCTCCATAAAATGTATGAAAATCTCTGTCGTAGTTTCTATACAGCATTGCCATTTCTAAAGGACGAGCGAGCGAAAACATCACGCCAGAAATCAGTCCCATTCCTCCACTTTTTGAGCGTGCAGCTTCTCCAAAAAAGCTCATATTTCGCCAAGAATAGGAATAGTTTATACCAAAATTGTAGTTATTTTTTCCATTAAACTCAAAACGGTTATAAAGTCTGTCGTTGCGCTGTAAAGTTTTATCGTACGCTGTGTAAGAAACTGTTGCGCCTAGTTCTAAATTATTTTGTTTGTCTTTGTAAGTGATATTTCCCCCTGCATCGGTTCGAATAAAATTATCTTTTTTCTCAATTTCACTAGGTGTTCTGTGGAAGCCTGTGGCAATGAGCGAACTAATTAAATCACTCTCTTGTCCGTCGTTGAGGGTGTCTAGGGCAAGTCTGCTTGCTCCTCCGTCTTCTCCTACTCTTGAATAAAATCCTGTAATATCAAACTGTCCGATATTGTAAGTGGCTGCTGCTCCACGTTGAAAATTGGTTTCCAAAACAGATGTATAAGGACGAACTCCCTGCGTACTTCGCCGAGTAGTATTGATAGTTTCAGAGCCTTTTCCTGCTGCAAAGCCTGCCCCAAAAATCAGTCCTTGCCCAAATTGAAGCTGATAATCTCCAAGAGCAATCGTCTTAAATTTTCCTTGATTATGAACAACAAGATGAGCCGACATAAAATCAAAACCGTATCGCTTTGTCTCAGTATCCCAAATGAACTGTTCTCCAGCATCTTTTTCAAGGGTAAAACCCAAACTAAAATCGTTGAGATGAGAAATACGCATACGTGTATAAACTCTATTTGGCGAACCCAAATAGCGTGTTGCTCCTGTGGTATCGGTGGTATAACCTCGCTGCTCTTCTAAAACCCTACTATAACGAATGAGCAGTGTTTTATTTTTTTCTGCCAAAATTCGTTGAAAAAGACTACGTGTATCTTGTTGAATGGTACTTTCTGTAACTGTAACAAAAGGCACAATGCGTTCAATCGTCATTTCGTCCCACGAAGGAATAGACTGTATTTCATAAATACTCAACAGTTTGCCATAGCGTTCTCTATGATTTAAAAAATCTTCAATTTGGGTTTCGGAAAGTAAAAATGTGCTGATAAGGTCGTTCCGATTAGCTTTATTAAGGTCTAAAGGCTGAATAAAAAATTGAAATAACGATTCATACAAATCGCTATAATCTATATCTTCTTCTTGGACAGGAAAAAGTTCTTGAACTAAAATATCAAAGTCTGCCTTTTCAGTAGAGTAACGTTTCGGAACATCAAACTCAATGGGTTTGTTTATAGGAGGAGCAAGACTGATAACAGTATCTTGTGAAGTTTGAGCAAAAAGTGTATTTCCAAAAATATTAAAGAATAGAATTAACAAAATCAGAACAAAAAGAGCTACTCTTACCCAAATGCCTAACGATATTTTTTTGGATTGTTTTTCCTTGTAGTCTGATATAAACTGTTCGTTGTAGCCGTGAAACCTACTAAAATGGTCGTCTTGAAAGCGTACTTTTTTACGCTGCTCGGCTTGTCGTTTGCCAGAAATAGAATGGGGGGCAGAGGATAAATCTTTGCGAGGTCGTCCTGTTTGTTCACTCATTTTGTCTTAAAAATAGAATCACGTGGGTTGCCAAAAACTAAGATAACATCTAATATAAAATAAAATGAGATATTTTGTGATATAAAAAATTAAGAATCATTGATTTACTCAAATAAGTAATTATCTACTACAATTTTGTTAAATTTGATTTATTTTTTCATAAAA
>NZ_JAHDIG010000062.1 GCF_020630935.1 Bernardetia sp. | reverse complement strand
TTACCCTCAAAAACCTAGTGTGTTTATTCCTCAGTAATACCGAGTTCACGTTAACTTAATCAAGGTCAGACCGATAGGTCAGTACCGATACATATTATAACTTATTGATAATCAATGAATCAAATCCCAAGCTCACGTTTTTTTATAAAAAACCTTGTCAATAATTTAGTCATTAAAATGCGCCTTTGGGAAACAACCTCTAAAGCCTTTTGAATCTAATGTCTTAGCAAAACTACTTGCCTCTGTTGCTGTCATATCTCCTACCGAAACTCTAAACAAACGCTGTGAACGGTCTGCTGTCCAGCTTACACGGATATAAACCTCATCAAATCCCTTCTCCATAGCCACTTTTCCTTTCTGAACAGCATTTTTCAAGTCTTTATAGCTTCCAATCTGTACACCAAAGTCTTTAGGATATTTTTGTGTTCCCCAAATACTATAAATTCTTGGTAGGTATTTATTTTTCTTTTGAGCTTTCTTGATATTAACTTTTCGGCGTGGTTTTCTTCTGTCTGTTTTCGTCTCTGAACCCTTTGGAGAAAGTGTAACACCATCAGCACCAGCACGAAGCAAACGAATTTCAATATCAACCACACCATCACGCACCATATCTAGTTTTTTGGCTGTGGCATACGAAAGGTCAATGATTCTCCCTGGTTTGAAAGGTCCTCGGTCATTGACACGTACAATAGCTGTTTTTCCATTTTGTTTGTTAGTAACTTCTACCAAGCTATTGAAAAGAATCTTTTTGTGAGCTGCCGTAGCGTCGTACATATTGTATTTTTCGCCACTTGCTGTGGGTCTGCCATGGAATTTTGTACCGTAATAAGAGGCTTTTCCTCGTTGTGTATAACCTAATTTTTGATAATCATATTCATTTGTTCCACTTAGTTGTAGTAGGGCAAAAGGAATAATCACACAATAAAAAACATATTTTAACTTCATAAAATACAGGGGAGAATAATAAAATTGGATAGGGTTTTTAGTATAAAACGAACTGAAATATTCTAACAAAAGAAGTATTCATTCTATTTTATGGAAGAATTAGTAACGCTAATTAGCGATTTTTAAAGAATTTTGCAATCTTAAAACGCTTATTTTTGTATTCTATTTTACGGAATTTCACAAAAACTCAAATCTTATGGCTTCAAATTCAAAACTTATGCAATTTTTACGCATTCTTGGCATCATTGAAGGAATTTCATTTCTAGTTATTCTTTTCATTACCATGCCTCTCAAATATGTATGGGAAATGAGAGAACCCAATCTCATTGTTGGAATGATACATGGTGTTCTTTTTATTGGATATTGCCTTTTGGTCTTGGTTGTTGGTTACAAACTTAAATGGAAATTACTTACTATCTTTTGGGCATTACTCGCTTCTGTGATTCCTTTTGGAACATTTGTAGCAGACAAGAAGATTTTTAGAGAAAAGCAGGATGATAATATTCTACCGTTAGATAAACTTTAATAATAACTATTTCTCCCCTTTACAAACCATAATAATCTATGAAATATACTTATTTACTTTTGATACTCTCTATTTTTGCTTGCCAAACAACTGAAAAACAAGAAAATGTAGAAAAAGAACAACAGCCAAAGACTGTCATTGAAAAATGGCAACCCTACGACGAGACAGAAGAAATTGCTCAAAATGCTACTTACGAGTCATCTAGGATGCACTACAAACTTATTCAGTCTAAGGTATTGGATAAGAATGAGATTTGGAAAAATGTAGCACCTCAAATTAGTGATTTTTCAGAAGAAGAATATCAAAAACTAAAACCTCTCATTTTAGAACAGAATATTCCAACGATTCAAAAGCATATTGAAGAAGGAAATTTATCCTACCAAAAACTTGTACAATGGTATTTGTATAGAATTGTAAAATTTGAAAACAATAGAGAAACTTCTCTTCATACCATTATTTCCATCAATCCAGATGCAGTAGCTCAAGCCATAGAAAAAGACAAGAGCAGAGCGAACAAGAAACATGAAATTTTTGGAATGCCTATTTTGCTAAAAGACAACATCAATTTTGATAAACTTCCCACAACAGCAGGCGCAGTGGCTCTCCAAAACAACATTGCTCCAAATGCTTTTATCGTCAATCAAATTCAAGAAAAAGGAGGAATTATTTTAGGAAAAGTAAATCTAAGCGAATGGGCAAATTATCTCCACGACAACGGACCAAACGGTTATAGTGCCATCGGAGGACAAACACTCAATCCTTATGGAAGAAAACAGTTTGATACAGGAGGCTCTAGTGCAGGAAGTGGAACAGCCGTAGCAGCAAATTACGCTGTGGCAGCAGTGGGTACGGAGACAGCAGGTTCTATTCTTTCTCCTTCAAGTTCTAATAGCATTGTCGGCTTGAAACCTACTATCGGACTTTTGAGTAGAGGTGGAATTGTTCCTATTTCTAGTATGCTAGACACACCTGGACCGATGACAAAAAACATCACAGACAATGCTATTTTACTCTCTGCCATGACAGGAGAAGATGCAAAAGATGAAGCTACTAAAGGGCAAACAAAACAACTAAATTATGCAGAAAATTTAGATAAATATTTGAAAGGAATGCGTTTTGGAGCAAATAAAGCCTTTATGGAAGATTCTCTATATATTTCTATGATTGAAAAATTCAAATCTTTAGGAGCAGAAGTAGTAGAATTTTCATTTGATGAGATGAAGTTTGATAACTTTCTACAACTACTAAATGCTGATATGAAAAGGGATTTGCCACTTTACTTTCAAAATTATGTTGGAGAATCTATTTCTTTTATTTCTACCAAAGATATAGTAGAATACAACAATCAAGATACTACTATTCGCATTCCTTACGCACAAGCTCGTTTTGATGGCATTGTAGCAGACCAAACAACAGACGAAGAACTAGAAAATTTAAAACGAGCAATGAATGCAGAAGCTATAAATCTTTTTGAAAAACCCATGAAAGAACTAAACCTAGACTGTATTTTGTCTATCAATAATTGGAATGCAGCCGAAGCAGCACTTGCTAAATACCCTTGTTTGACACTTCCGATGGGATACAGAAATTCTGGTCAGCCTGCTGGTCTTACGCTCATTGCTCGTCCGTTTGAAGAGCAAAAATTACTACAAATTGGCTTTGCGATTGAAAAAGCTACTAAAAGTAGGAAAGTACCGAAGGGATATGAATAACACTCCAATAAAAATACGACAATCTGGCAGAGAATAAAATCAGAAAATTGAAGTAAAACAATTAATAAGTGTCAAAAAGACACTATCGTAAAAACAAATTATAGTTTTCAAAGTTTATAACAGAATAAAAAAGCCAAAAAGTCAGTTTCAAAATAATTGTACAGCTTTTGATAAAGTTGTAGCATACACTTTAGTATGCGAAAAATATTCAATCAAGAAAAAACGACTTTTTATATAAATATTCAATTATGAACTTTAATAAATTCACAATAAAAGCACAGGAAGTTGTCCAAAAGGCTTCCACAATGGCAACCAGTTCGCAGCAACAAATCATTCAAACAGGTCATATTTTAAAAGCAGCCTTAGAAGCTGACGAGAATATGACCCAGTTTTTGGTCAAGAAATTAGAAATTAATATTAACCTTCTCAACCAAGTCTTGGATGAGTATATGGTTTCTTATCCAAAATCAAGTGGAGCAGACCCATATCTTTCCAATGATGCTCACACAGCCATCCGTGAAGCAGAAGGTTATTTGAGAACATTCAAAGATGAGTTTATCGCTGTTGAGCATATTCTTCTTGGGATTTTAAAAGGAAAAGATAAAACTGCCGACCTTATGCGTGAGGTAGGTTTCAGTGAAGAAAATCTAATCAAAGCTATTCAAGAATTGCGTGGAGGAAGAAAAGTAACTGACCAAAATGCAGAAACAAAATACCGTTCTTTAGAGCGTTATTCTAACAACCTGACTGACCTTGCACGCAGAGGAAAAATAGACCCAGTAATTGGTAGAGATGATGAAATCCGTAGAGTATTACAGATTCTCTCTCGTCGCACGAAAAACAATCCAATGCTTATTGGAGAACCAGGGGTAGGAAAAACAGCAATTATTGAAGGCTTGGCGCAGCGTGTCGTAGATGGAGATGTGCCAGAAAATTTGAAATCAGTTACGATTGCTTCCTTAGATTTGGGAATGCTTGTAGCAGGGGCAAAATACAAAGGAGAGTTCGAAGAGCGTCTGAAATCAGTTATTAAAGAAGTAACCGATTCGGATGGAGAGATAATTTTATTCATAGACGAAATCCATACGCTCATTGGCGCAGGTGCTGGAGGAGATTCGGCAATGGACGCAGCCAATTTATTAAAACCTGCTTTAGCTCGTGGTGAGCTTCGTTCTATTGGAGCAACGACGTTGAAAGAATATCAGAAATATATTGAAAAAGACAAAGCTCTAGAACGTCGTTTCCAAACAGTAACAGTAGATGAACCAACTGTTCAAGATGCTATTTCTATTTTGCGTGGCATTAAAGAAAAATACGAACTTCATCACGGTGTTCAGATAAAAGATGATGCTCTTATTGCAGCAGCACAGCTTTCTAATCGTTATATTCCAGACCGTCAGCTACCTGATAAAGCCATTGATTTGATGGATGAAGCAGCTTCAAAGTTGCGTATCGAAATGAACTCAATGCCACAGGAATTAGACGAGATTCGTAGAAAAGTAATGCAGCTAGAAATTGAAAGAGAAGCCATCCGAAGAGAAGGCGATAAGGAAAAAAATACACTTCTTTCAAGAGAAATTGCAGACCTTAGAGCCACACAAGATGCGCTAATGGGACGTTGGGAAGCTGAAAAAGGTGCGATAGATGAAATTAGGACAACAAAAAAGGAACTGGAAGACCTTAGAATTCGTGCCGAACAAGCCGAACGAGCAGGCGATTATGGAAAAGTAGCCGAAATTCGCTATGGAAAAATTACAGAAACTGAGCAAAAACTAAAGGAATTACAAGAAAAGCACGAGCAAGCTGACCAATCAAAAGCAATGCTCAAAGAAATTGTAACTTCTGAAAATATTGCTGAAGTAGTTTCGAAATGGACAGGTATTCCAGTAACTAAAATGTTGCAAGGAGACAAAGAAAAACTACTGAATTTAGAAGCAGAATTAGGAAATCGTGTGGCAGGACAAAGTGAAGCTATACAAGCTGTTTCCGATGCTGTGCGTCGTAGTCGTGCTGGTGTGCAAGACCCTAATCGTCCGATTGGCTCATTTATTTTCTTGGGTACAACTGGCGTAGGAAAGACAGAACTTGCCAAAGCCTTGGCAGAGTATCTTTTCAATGACGAGAATGCAATGGTCAGAATTGATATGTCGGAATATCAAGAACGCCATAGTGTGAGTCGTCTGATTGGTGCGCCTCCAGGGTATGTGGGGTATGATGAGGGTGGACAGCTTACTGAAGCTGTCAGAAGAAAACCATATAGCGTAATCTTATTAGATGAAATTGAGAAAGCACACCCAGATGTTTTCAATATTTTGCTTCAAGTTTTGGATGATGGGCGTTTGACGGACAACAAAGGAAGAATTGCCAACTTCAAAAATACGATTGTCATTATGACATCAAATACAGGTTCACAGATTGTTCAACAGAACTTTGCCTTAGCTGCTGAAAAAACAGACGAGCAAGTAGAGCAAATCTATGAAGACACCAAAATACAGGTTACTGAACTTCTGAAAAGCACGATGCGCCCAGAGTTTTTGAACCGTATTGATGAAATATTGATTTTCAAACCTCTTTCAAGAAAAGAAATTCGTCAGATTGTGAATTTGCAGTTGAAGCAAGTTCAGAAACGATTAGATGAAAATGGAATCACGCTAGAAGTTTCGAAAGAAGCCTTAGACTATATTGGAAAGATTGGTTACGACCCACAATTTGGAGCAAGACCACTCAAAAGAGTTGTTCAACGAGAAATCTTAAACGAACTTTCAAAGGAAATTTTGGCAGGAAGAGTTACTAAAGATGCACCTGTCGGAGTGGTTTTGGAAGATGGACAGATTAAATTTGTAAATTCAGTTTTTGAAGAATAAGATAATATTGTGTCTTATCATTTTAAAAAATCCAACTAACATTTAAAGTTAGTTGGATTTTTTTGCTTTATATCTGCAGTCTTATTATTTTCAGAGCTTATCAAAGTCATTTTTTAAATTACCAACTAAAAATATTTCCATGAGAACTTTCATTGCTTTTGCATTTTTTATCATGCTCACCAGTTTCAACTTTTTAGGTGACACACCTACACTTAAAATGTCCGTTGCTGAGTCAGATACTATAGAAGGGAAAGACAAAGAAAGTTGTTATTCTTGTGGAGATTGTAGTATATACTGTTTACTTGATGATAATTATTCTATTTCTAGTTCTAGCTACCTATCTGCACAAGGAAAAAATAAGTATACTGCTTCTGAAATGGATGACTACAATTTACAAACAGCTTGGTTTGAAGGCAAGCCTGATTACGGAATTGGAGAATGGCTAAAATTCGATTTTAATGAAGAGAGGTTTTCTGGAAGTGATACTGAAATAGATGGTCTTTATCTATTCAATGGATATAGAAAATCTCTACAACGCTGGAAAGAAAACTCAAGAATAAAAAAGCTATTAGTTTATGTAAATGACAAAAAGTTTGTAGTCTTGAAGCTTGCAGATACCTATAAAATGCAACACATAAAATTTGAAGGAATAAAACTAAAAGAAACAAAATCAATAAAATTTGAAATCCTTGAAGTGTACAAAGGAGAAAAGTATAGTGATGTTGGAGTATCTGAAATCAAATTTACTGGGATACATCATCACTAAAACACTCATATTGCTCAATTGTAACCTACTCAATAAGAGACCTTTCAAAAAAATACCCCAAATGCCCTATTGTCGTTTTTTCTACCTCACCGTAATTTTGCATTAAATAATTAGAGAAAAAGTTATTCATCTCATTTCAAATTAATTTAATTCAAACATAAAACGACAATGCAAAAGTTTCTTTTTATCGCTGTATTATTTATCGGATTTTCTACTTTTTTTGCTAGTAGCGCAAAAGCACAAAACACTGTCAGACTTCAATCTGAAGCGAGTGTTACTATCGAAGGAATTTATATTCACTACTCAAATGGTTGGAGTGGAAACGTAATGCCAGACCTAGGACAAGATTACTTAATGCCAAACGGAAATATTGATATTCCTCTTTCAAGTGGTGGACGTTGGGAAATAAAATTATGGGATGGCGAAAATATCTATTTTTTAGTTCTCAATATCGATGAGTATGATAATATCACTTACGTTACTCTAACAGACGACCTACTCAGAAGAAGCATTTCTAACTAAATCAATTCTATTTTCTTGAAAATTCAAGTGGCTTGATAATCCAAATTATTAAGCCCTTAGAATCTTATTACCCAAAAACTACTACGCAATGAAACGTTTTTTGACGAAAAACCTATTTCTTTTACTCCTAACACTTGTACCTCTTTGCCTTACAGCAAAAGACATCGATGGTAAGTATTTATGCAATAATATTTATGTTGTTGAAACCGAAATGGCTCAACGTCCAGATGGCTCTATCAAATTTGATATGCAATTTTATAGAGATATGGATAGACATGACATTAGCGAAATATTAGCCCCTATCAATGAGGAAAAGACAATTTTTGAAACCATAGAAGATACAAAACATCCTTTACGTCTTGTCATTAGTGATAATATGGCAGAACTGTATTATATGAATGAAGCTAGAGCTGTAAAAGACTATTTTTTACTTTGCCAAGATAAAAAACTCTTGAAAAATCTAATGAAAAAGAAAGGTCTGAAAAGTAATGCGAAGCAGCAAATGGAAATGCTCAAGAAGGAAAAATACAAAAGTGAATATAGCTCAAAACCTGCTGTTTTTATTGCTTCTAATCCAACTTCAGATTTTCACGCCAAAAATGCTGGAAAAGTAGTTTTCTTTTCAGAAAAACCAGAAATAGGTAAAGAAGATATGTCTAAAATCAAGACAAAATTTACGCTAGGAGAAGAGATTTGGGCTGTGGCTTATTTTCCAGTGGCTCTTGAAAAATTGCCTCGTTTGATGGATACGAATAAAAAGAATTTTTTAGAAGTTGGCTTTTTTGACTATACCAAAAATCTTACTGAAGAAGAAAGAACTATTGGAAGCCAGTCTGTATTGGCACTAGACGAAGAGATGAGAAAGCAGAATTATTTTATCTTCCAAGTAATTCCAACAACAAGCACATACAACAACATGGATATAGAAAGTGCTGTCTGGATAGTAAATAAAATCAAGAAACTAGGTGCATATAACCACACTATCAAAATGACAATGGGCGACGATTATGATTATGATGATAGTGTAAATGACTACCAACCATATTACGAAAACTTGTTTTCTGGGACTTTTCAGCTTGATATGAGTGATAAAGAAGCTGTAGCCAAATGGAGTAAAGCACTCAATGATAGTGAATTTGAATCAAGAGAAATGCCTAATGTTCCTAGAGCTCCAGCTAGTTTTGAGGCTGATATTATCGCCAGACTAAATGGTTTAAATGATAGAAGAGGCTGGGAAAGAAAGTGGATAAAAGTATTGAATGATGGTGCTTGGAACTGGGTAATTAGAAGAGATGACTATGGATTCATTACTGAAAGATATGCTGGTTTCATAGGTGTTTTTCAAGACGAAAAAGGCTGTGGGTATATCCAACTTACTCTCAAACAAAAATACATAGACAACGGTCAGTTTGAAGAAACTATGTATTGGGACTATGAAGGGAAATCATATTATGTGTCTTGTGAGAAAGCAAAATAAAACACTAATCATCACCAAATTTATCTTTTTACTAAAACTTCACTCTTAAAAAAGTGAAGTCTTTAACTCAGAACAACTATGATTTCAGACATTGGATTTTTCGTCCTACTAATTGGAGGCATTAATACACTTTGGCGACTGTTGTGGCTTATTATGGCTCAAAGCAGTATGGCAGGCGCAAAGATTTCTAAAAAAGTGGGAACAAACAACGAAAATACAGCCAAAAATATAGAAGTAGGAGAATCTTTTTCTAAACAAATTCTTAGCGACCTCGTACCAAGAGTAGCTGTAACTATTATTGGTTTATTGATGTACTTATTGGGATAAAATCAAAATGAGCGTAAATTCTTTTCTAGGAAAATGGAAATCTACTGAGCAGATTGAAAGGCTACCAGACTATGGTCTAGATTTTTCAAAATGGATAGGAAGAGGGGCTATCCAAGGCTACTTTGTTTTTTCTGTTTATTACAAAGAAGAAGCCCTGACTGCTCAAGTAGATATTCCTATTGGTGTAGATAGTTATTTTTCAATTTATAAAGGGAGATTTCAACATACCAAAACTCAAATCAAGATTTGGCAGAACGAACAGAATCCTGTCAAAATAAAATACTGCTTTGAAAATGATTTACTCCCTCTAAAATTATTTTCAAAAACTATTACCTTTAAAAAACTAACTAACAATCAATGACCCATAAACACAAATTACAAGTAAAAAAACATCAGTTTTTCTTGGAGCAAAATAGAAAAGACCCCATTACAGGAGATTCTATTCAAGAAAATGATACGATTGTAATTTGTGCTGTGTGTAAGTCTGCTTTTTTAGAAGAATCTTGGAACTACATAGGAAGACAACATTGCAACCAGTTTTCTACTTTAAAAACTATTCCTAGAGAAGATGCTTTAGTCGTCAGACCAAAAAAAATAAAGTATAAAAGAGCTAAGAAGGTAGTAAATCACGAACGCAATGAGACCCTACGAAGTATCTTTATCTTATTGGCTATTGTTGTTCCTATGGGATTCTATGTCTATTGTATGATGAACTACATAAAGCCAGATGATACTACACTCTTATTCATTGGTGCTTTTCTTACAGCAGGAATATGTGGAGTTGCAATTCTGTTTATTGAAGATATTTTTAAAGATAAGATGCCTGATTAAACTTCAGAAGTTATTTGAATTGATTGTCTTAACGATATAGCTTAGATGTCAATAAAAAAATCCTACCTAAAAGTTAGATAGGATTTAATAGTTGTACTACTACTACTACTACTACGTATGTAGTTTGTTTTTAATTTATTTCTATAGTTTGTCCACAAGAAGTTCCACCACTAACCACTAGACTTCCTCCTCCATGCTTCACATTTGGAGCAGAAGTACTTGCTGAATACAGATTTTTTTCACAATCAAAGCGACTAGTACTACCATTCCTCAATGTGAAACCATTGTATGAACCCTCTTCGTAGATACGAATATCATGTCCAGTATTATTTACCAATGTTACACTGCTAGTGGCTGCAGCTCCTTCTGCTAACCTATTGTTTCGTTGTATTCTTTTATACAAATCTGACTTATAATATTCTTCTTTTTCTTTTTGGAGAGATTTATTAAAAGCTTCTCTTTTCAGCTCTAAATTTTCTAGAAACAGCTTACCTTCTTGTGAATTAGCCCACTTAGAATGTACAATTTCTTGTTTTTTATTGGCAGCGTTTAAATATACTTTTAACCTTTCTACAACGTCATCTTCTTGTAGCTTTTTTGCAATAGGATCTCCTATTGTAATTCCTCCCTTCATAGCTTTCAACTTTTCTTTAAGTGACATTTTCTTTTTTTCCTTTCCTTCTTCTCTTTTATCTTCTTTTTTTCCATAATCTATTGGAACAGAAATAGAGTATAAGCTATATTTTTCTGGACTATAATATCCAGAAAGTTCGTAGATGATTCCATCTAAAAATACAAGCCTAGATTCACTCATACCAGTTCTTAGTTCTCTTGGAATATAGCCTATAGTTTCTTGATCTTTTTCATCTCCCTCATACCAAGACTTTCTATAAGTAATAGGAAATGCCCAGTTATCTGGAAGATAAGATGCAGGTTTTCTTGTACTGAGTTCCACCATCACTTGAAAGTGTTTAGATGGCATGTTCTTTTCTGATATAATTTCGGTGATTTTATTTATATAACGTTCTCTGACAAAAGAATAATCTTCACCACTTTTTTGTAGAGTAAATGTTATATACTCTTGATTTGGATTTACACCCTTCAAGATTTCACTTTGGTTTAAGACTTCATCTTTGGTATTTATAAATCCAAAAAGAAAAATCACCAAAATGGTAATAAATGGCGTCAATAAATATCTCATTTTTTTAAAAAATTAAGTGTAAGAGTTGATGTGTAACAATAATTACACACCCTATATCTTTATGAAAGACATAGGTAGTAATCTTCTAATCTAAGTTTTAAAAGGTCTTTTATTAGTGTTCTTATGATTATTATGTTACAAACATAGGAAGATAAGATTTATCAAACTCATTAAATAAATGAGTGGTTGGGTAAGTAGGGCAAGTGGTAAGCCTTTTTAAATAAGTGGTTACTTAGTACCTTCAATCAACCCTAACAAATTGTCTTTACGACGACGAGCAATAGGCAAAATGCTGCCATCTTTGAGATGAACTGTGCCGCCTTCTTTCTTATCAAGAAAACTAAAAAATTGTAGATTAATCAAATGAGAGCGATGAATTCTATTAAATAACGCTTTAGGTAGCATATCTTCAAAAACTCCAATAGGTTTAGAAACAGTAATTTTTCTTTCTTCTGTGAGCCAAACAATAGTATAGTTTCCACTAGCTTCACACCTAATAATTTCATCTATTATTACCAAATAAATTCTATCAGCATCTGAAAGTATCACTTTTTGAGGTTTTGCTTCTAGAAGAGCTTTTTCATTTTCTACTGATTCTATATTTTGTTTTAAGGTTTCTAGCTGATTATCAATATAATTGTTGAATAAAATATGATTTTCTAATTGCTTTTTTGCTCTTATAAGGGTTTGTTTTAATTCTTCCTCTTGAATGGGCTTGAGTAAATAATCAAAAGCACTATACTTGATAGCTCTCAATGCATAATGATTATGTGCAGTAGCAAAAATGACATATCCATCAAATTTTTTATTATTGTCTTGATTCCACCTTTGAATAATATCAAATCCTTTTCCATCAGGAAGTTCTATATCTAGCAAGAGAACATGTGGTTTTTGAGCTTTTAAGAATAAGTTTGCTTCTTCTACATTTGTACTAGTCCCTATTATTCGATAGCTTTTATCTAATGTAGGTATCAATTGAATAAGAAATCTGCGAGTTGCAGCATTATCCTCCACTATAAAAATATCCATATTAAAATCTGTATCTTTTTGTTAGATGGCTCTAAAATTTCATATATATATAACAGAAACTCTCTTTCCAATCAAATAATGAACTATATTATAGCTATACTTTTATTATAAAGATTACCTCTGTGCCAGTGGAATTTTGATTTTTATCTTTATGGTCTATTATTTCAAAATCAAAGGTATTTTTCATTAATTTTTTTCGTTCTTGAGTAATGGCAATAGCCATAGAAATATGTTTTTTCTTTCGCTTTTCACTTCTTCCTACACCGTTATCTTTGACAGATATTTGAATTTTATCATCATTAAGTTCTATAACGTTGAGGTAAAGTTTTTTATATTCTTTATCAGACTTGCTTAGTCCATGTTCGATAGCATTCTCAACAAAAGGCTGAAGAAGCATAGGTGGAATAAAAATGTCTTCTATTTCTAAATCATTAGGTTGCAAAACTATTTCAAAGTCAAAATCAACACTAAGTTTTTCAAGGTTGAGATAAGTGTTCAAGAATTTTATTTCTTCCTCTAAAGAAACTAATTCTCGGTCAGAATCTTCCAAAATCTGCCTCATCAATAGTGAAAAACCTGAGACATGTTTCTGTGCTTCTTGTATTCTTTTTTCATAAAGTAATGTTTGTAGAGTGGACAAGACATTGAAAAAAAAATGAGGATTGACTTGTGCTCTTCTCCAGCGTAACTGAGCTTGTATTCTCTCAAAATTTTGAATTATACTTCTCTGCCTAAAAAACATCCACAGTCCTATCAAAAAGCCGATACCTATAAGAATTGAGGCTATTGTAAAGTAGTATGAGTTTCTAGCTTCAAGTTCTTTAATTTTATTTTCTTGTGTGAGCTGTATAATTTGTTGTTCTTTTTTTTCTGTTTCATACTTAGAAATAATCTCTCTAGATTCTTTCTCGTTTCTCTTCTTTCTAATAGAATCTCCATAAACAATTGATTGATTCAAACTCTCATAAGCTAATTCATTCTTGTTCTGCTTTCTATAAACTTTTGCCAATAAACTATATGTATTATAGAGTACATCTTGTTGATTAAGGTTTTTACCAATCACTATGGTTTTATTTAAGTTTTTTATACTTAAATCATATTTTCCAGTTTGATTATACAACTTGCCTAAATTATAATAAACTAATATCGATGCAGACTCATTTTCATTTTCTTTTAGCTTTTCTACAGTTTTTTCTAAATAATATAAGCTATTAGGAATATCACCTTTCTTTTCATAGATGCTTGCAATGAGCTGATTAGTTTTAATTTTTAGTAAAGTTAGTGGTGTTTTATCTATTATTAATTTAGCTTTTTGAGCATATATTAAAGCACTATCATACATATTTTGTCGCCTCAGTATAAGAGCATAGTTGGCATATTTAATCATTAAAACCTGTGCATTTATAGATTGGCTAGACTTTTCAATTAGTGTTATTCCTTTCCTTCCATATTCTTTAAATCTTTTATCGCCTATTAAGCTCATTATTTGTGCAGCATCTATATAAGCACTACCTAGTTGAAATAACTTGTCTTCTATAGAAGATTGTTCTATCAAATCAATGGCTTTAAGAGAATAATCTAAAGCCTCCTTGATATTATTATTCCTTCCATAAAGTTCTGTAATTAGTGATATAATTCTAAGTCTCTGTCTTATAGAAGCACCATGTCTTTCAAAACCATCTTTTACCTTTACTACATTTTTTATCAATTCCTCGTGCTTTGTTTTTGATTTTTCTACAACTACATGCTGATAAAGTTTGACATATTTTAAAAGTGAATCTTGTGGGTATTGCTCAAAAAGTGAATCTGTTTGCCTTAGTATAGTCTCTTGATTTGACAGAGTTTCTTCAGCAAATACTTCATCTATAGTTATTACCTTGTCTTTTATTGTTTTTGCATTTATAAATGTCAATTTTAGTGAATCTAACTTTACAGAGCTTTGAGCATAAAGTGTAACTGTATTTAGGTTGAAAATTAAATTCCAAAGTAAAAGAAAAATAATGCAAAATCGTTGATGCATAAGTTGTAAGTAGTAAGTTATTGGTATAACACAAAAGTAGTCTATTCAGTATAATGTTCCAAAAAACACAGATACTAAGCCTTAGCTTCCCTAAGGAGAAAAGTATAACTTATTTAACTAAAATATAGAAAAATAACCTACATATATGATAAACAAATACACATTAGGAACTACATAAAGGCAGATGATACTACACTCTTATTCATTGGTGCTTTTCTTACAGCAGGAGTATGTGGAGTTGCAATTCTGTTTATTGAAGATATTTTTAAAGATAGATTAAGCTAAGTTGAAGTTTAGAGCAAACTGTATAAGTTCTGCACTAGAAGAAAAATTACCTTTCTTATAAATATTTTTCTTGTGTTTTGTAATCGTATGAGGAGATAAGAATAGTTTTTCAGCAATTTCTTTTACTTCAAAGCCTTGACAAACAAGCTGAATAACCTCTTTTTCTCGTTTTGAAAATGCTTTATAAAGAGATAAGTGTTTCTCAATATAATTAGAAGAATCAAAAAGCGTATTTACTTCTTCTTTAAACTCTTCTACTTGTGTAATTGGACACGTAATACTCTGAAATATTCCTCGCTTGTTGTTTAGTTTTACACAGGTAAAATACACTTGATATTCTGTTTGTCCTTTTATGCGTAGCCTTTGGAAATAGCTAAGTGTTTTGCTCTCATCGTTTTGAGCAGCAAATTCTAATAAGAGATTGATGCACCTTGGCAAGTCTTCTGGATGCATAATATCAGCTAAAAACTCAGCTCCAGCTTCTTGTATTTCTTTCAAAGTCTTGCCATACATCTGACAACCTTTTTCTTCTAAGTAGAGTAAGTTGATAGTTTCCTTATCATTTTCGTGATAAAAACCCAAAAAATCATCTATTTTTCTTTCTGCTTCTATACTATTCAGCCGAGCAAGCGACTTTTGAATATCTAAAACACCCATATTTTTTATTTATGTATCTTAAACTTGACAGCAAAATTATAAAATCTAAAAAAACTATGAACATTCATTTTCCTATAAATATTGATTTTATGATTTTTGATAGTATGGATAGATACCCCCATAGCATCTGCTACATCTTGCAGTGAACCTCCACCACATAAATATCTGCAGACTTCAATTTCCTTTTTAGTTAGCAAGCTAAAACGCTCTAAATTTTCTTTGATAAAATTGACATTTTCATAAATATCATTGATACTTTGATTAAATAACTCCAAATCATGGACAGGTACACTCAAATTCAGAATACGTTTATCGTCCAAAACTTTTCCTCTCGTATAGTAGAGCTTTTCTCTATGAGAAGGATAAGTAACTCGCTGAAAAAATGAAACATGAGTCATCTCATCTTGATTTTCAATATATTCCAAATTCGCATTTACAGCATTTACCAAATCTTGAGGATGAACTGTTTTTTGTAAAAAAACAAAACCTTGTTTGTTTAATTCTTGAATATCTATATCAAAATATTCTATCAGTTTTGGGTCTGTTTCGATAACTGAAAAATCTTCTAACGAATTGATATGCAAATGACAGGGAATATGCCTTGTAATTTCTTCGATAGATTTTTCTCCTGCCTGAATTTGGCGAGAAACTTCTTGAATACTAAATTTTTCAAACATAATGTTATCGTTTTGAAAATGAAGGAAATACAAAGTTAAGTTTTTTTAACAAAAATAGAAATTCAAGTTTTTTACTTAAACTCTTTCCAAATTAGATTTTTAAGAATATTTACTTTGAGATATAGAAACTAATTCATCAATTTTGCATTAGAATATAGCAAATATACTTTACGATTTGTAATACCAAATGAGGAATTTCTCCAACATATTACGCAACTTCAAAACTCGCTTTCCATTTTTTTGGCTAGTAATGAGTTTGTTTTTGCTCGTTGGACATTCATTTACACCTCATTGCCATCATCAGCATATAGTTTGTCAGTCAAACTCAGTTCATACACACAAAGCAATACCTTCAAACTTTTTTGCTTTGCTGTATTCCCCTAATATTGGAGAAGAACACTTGCATAATTTTACAGAAGAAGGCAATTCTGTTTCTAAAGCACTTCAGAAAATAGCTAAAAAAGACATAAATTCTAGTACTAAAGCTATTTTTACAAATTTCTCTACTGCTCAAAACCATACAAAACAAGCCGTAGTTTCTAGCAAAAATACGTATATCTGTTTTTTTGCACACACTATTCAAGACATTCTTTTTAAGAATGTTCCTCTTCGTGCGCCCCCAGTTTTAGCATAATCTTTCAATTTATTTTTTTCTTCTTGTTCAAGGCATTCTGCTTGGACACACTTTTTCGTAAGCATATGCTTACAAAAGAGTTAGCACAAGATGGAATCTTGCGCTAGAATAAAACTCATTAAATCAAAAATTTTATGTTAGACAACCTCATCGGATTTTCTATCCGTAATAAATTCATTGTCTTTATGGGCGTGTTGGCTCTTATTGGTTGGGGAACGTATTCTCTTCTCAATTTGCCTTTAGATGCCGTTCCAGACATTACTAATAATCAAGTTCAGATTGTTACACAATCTCCCACTTTAGCACCTCAAGAAGTGGAACGTTTTATTACAACACCTGTCGAACTATCTATGGCAAATTTGCCAAATGTAGTTGAGGTGCGTTCGGTTTCAAAATACGGTCTTTCGGTCGTAACCATTGTTTTCAAAGAAGAAACTCTGCTTTTAGAAGCTCGTCAGCTTGTTAGTGAACAACTAACATCTATTTCTGGCGAAATCCCTACTCATTTGGGTGTTCCTTCTTTGATGCCTATTACAACAGGCTTGGGTGAAGTCTATCAATACACACTCAAAATAGAAGACAAATTTGCAAAAAATTATTCTATTACCGACCTAAGAACGATTCAAGATTGGATTGTAAAAAGACAAATGGCAGGTATTGAAGGAGTTGTGGAAGTGAGTTCTTTTGGTGGAAATCTCAAACAGTATGAAGTTTCTGTAAACCCTTCAACATTACAGGGTTTAGGAATTACTTTGAACGATATTTATGATGCTTTGGCGATGAATAATTCCAATGGTGGAGGAAGCTATATCGAAAAAACCCATTATAGATATTATGTCAGAACAGAAGGATTAATCAATTCTTTGGAGGAAATTCGTCAAATTCCTATCAAAGTTAGAAACTCAAAACCTATTCTAATTGGAGAAATAGCAGAAGTAAAAGAAGGTTATGCACCACGTTTAGGCGCAATGACACAAGGAGGAAAAGGCGAAGCTGTCGGTGGAATTGTCTTGATGTTAAAAGGGGCAAACTCTTCCGAAGTTATCCACAACATCGAAGAGCGTGTAAAAATAGTTCAAAAAGCTTTACCCGAAGGAGTTAGTATTGTTCCTTATTTGGAGCGTTCCGATTTGATTGGAAGAGCTATTGCAACGGTTACCAAAAACTTAGCAGAAGGCGCATTGATTGTAATTTTTGTTTTGGTTTTGCTTTTAGGAAATTTTAGAGCTGGTTTTATTGTCGCTTCTGTAATTCCACTAGCATTAATGTTTGCTTTTGGAATGATGAACCTTTTTGGGGTGTCGGCAAACTTAATGAGTTTGGGAGCGATTGATTTTGGTTTGATTGTAGATGGTTCGGTCATTATTGTTGAAAATGTTGTCCATCAATTATACAAAAAATATAAAGGTCAGAAACTGACAAGTCAGCAAATGGATAATACCGTTTTGGACTCTTCTCTACAAATCAGACAGTCAGCAGCCTTTGGAGAAATCATTATTCTAATGGTTTATCTACCCATTTTAGCACTTACAGGAACAGAAGGAAAAATGTTTAAGCCCATGGCAGAAACTGTCATTTTTGCCATTTTGGGAGCATTTATTTTGTCTTTGACCTACGTTCCAATGATGTCTGCTTGGATGTTGTCCAAAAACATAAATTCAAAACAAAGCCTTGCAGAACGAATTTCAAATTCAATTATGGAGGCTGCTGAAAAAGTATATCAACCTATTCTAGAAAAATCATTAGAATTCGGAAAAAGTGTTGTAATTATTTTTGTACTTGTTTTTGGTGTGAGCGTATATATGTTTTCGCAGATGGGAGGTGAGTTTATTCCAACGTTAGAAGAAGGTGATTTTGCGATGCAGCTTACCCTGCCAGCAGGAAGCTCTTTGGAGGAAAGTATCAAAACGACAACAGCAGCCGAACAAATTTTGATAAGCAACTTCCCTAATGAAGTACGTGATGTAGTGTCAAAAATTGGAACTGCCGAAATACCAACTGACCCCATGTCCATCGAAACAGGTGATATTATGATTTTATTACGACCAAAATCAGAATGGAAAACAACACAAGACCATGAAGAGCTAGTTGAAAAGATGAAAATTGCTTTAGAGATTTTGCCTCATGCTGCATTTGAATTTTCACAACCTATTCAGCTTCGTTTTAATGAACTTATTACAGGCGACAAATCAGATATTGCAATTCGTCTTTTTGGAGAAAATTTGGATACGCTTTATAAATATGGACAACAAATAGGTACACTTTCAGAAAATATTGAAGGTGTTGGAGATGTGCGAGTAGAACAGATTGTAGGACTTCCTCAATTTGTTGTTGAGTACGATAGACAAAAATTAGCGCAATATGGAATTACAATCGATGAAGCAAATAGATTGGTTGAAACGGCTTTTGCAGGGGGGTATGCAGGTACGATTTATGAAGGTGAAAAGCGTTTTGATTTGGTAGTGCGTTTATCAGAAAAGGATAGAAACAAGTCTGAAACACTAGAAAATCTATTTATTTCAATTCCTTCAGCTACCAATCTTGATGCTGCTAACCAAGATGCAACTTTACAAGTTCCTTTAAATACACTTGCCAAAATCAATCGAATTGAAGGTGCAGCGCAAATTTCAAGAGAAAACACACAACGAAAATTAACTGTTGGAATCAATGTCAGAGGACGAGACGTAGAATCTTTAGTCAATGAGCTTTCTGAAAAAATTGATGCCCAAATCAAATTACCAACAGGATATTTAGTTACGTATGGAGGACAGTTTGAAAACTTACAAGCTGCAAAAGCTCGTTTACAAATTGCTGTTCCTGTGGCATTGCTTATGATTTTTGCCCTTCTTTTTATCACTTTCGGTTCGCTTGAGCAAGCTACTTTGATTTTTACAGCTATTCCACTTTCTGCCATTGGTGGCGTTTGGGCGTTACATTTGCGTGATATGCCATTCAGTATTTCGGCTGGAGTTGGTTTTATTGCCCTTTTTGGTGTAGCTGTTTTGAATGGAATTGTATTGATTGCTCGTTTTAATGACTTGAAAAAAGAAGAAAATAAGACAGCAGAAAACAAAAACGATTTTTCATTAAGAGAACAAATCCAAACACGAATAATTCAAGGTACAAAAGACCGTCTAAGACCTGTTTTGATGACTGCCCTAACAGCTGCATTAGGTTTTTTACCAATGGCAATTTCGACGGCAGCAGGTGCAGAAGTTCAGAAACCTCTTGCAACCGTTGTGATTGGTGGACTTATTACAGCCACCGTTTTAACACTCATTATTCTTCCTATTTTGTATGGATTTTTAGAGGCAAGGAAAAAATAAATTTATATAAAAATATTTCTCGTTCAAGCATTCTGCTTGGATGCTCTTTTTCTGTAAGCATATGCTTATGAAATAGGTAAGCACAAGATAGAATCTTGCGCTAGTAGCAAAATTAAAATATCAAAAAAATGAAACCATCAAAAATAATAATACTTCTATTTTTTCTATTGATTCAGTTTCCTGTTTTTTCACAAACGGATTCCTTAAAAAAATCTTCTTTAGATAAAATAATTGAAATTGCCTTTTCGAATAATGAATTAATTCAAAATAATAAACTAGACATTGAAAGTGCAATCAATCAGCAAAAAGGAGCTTTTTCAGTTCCAAAAACAAATATTTCTCTTCAATATGGAAATGTGCAGAGTAGCTATAATCGTGATGTAATGATTCAAGTTACTCAAAATTTTAACCCTATTGGTTCGATTTCAGCCACTAAAAAATCTTTTCAAGCACAAGAAAAAAGTGCAGAAGCACATCTAAATTATCAAAAAAACGTGCTTAAAAATCAGATTAGTCAGTTGTATTACAAATTTGTCTTTTTTTCTCAAAAAAATCTTCTTCTACAAAAGCAAGATAGTTTGTGGAAAACTGTTGAAAAAGTTACGAAAGCTCAAACACAGGCAGGACAAACCAATAAAATGGAACTTCTGACAGCACAAAATCAGCGTTTGCAATTGCTACAACAAAAGTCTATCAATGAAAATGATTTAAAAATGGCTTTTCATGATTTACAAAAATTAGCTCAAAATGAATTGTCTTTTTTAGAAATAGATAATCAAAATCAAGAAATTTATAATATAAATAAAATCAATTCAGAGGTAGTGATTTCTGATTCTTCTGTTTCTAATTCGATGATTACTTATTTTGAAGCACAAACTAAGTTAGCTCAAACACAAGTTTCTGTCGAACGTAGCAAAGCAATGCCTGAAATACATTTGGGTTACTCTTCTCCTACTTTCGATGGCGAAGTTGGAATTTATAACGCTTTTCAAGCAGGATTGTCTGTACCTTTAATTTGGAGAGAATACAATTCAAAAATTCAAGTTGCCAAAATCAAAGAGATACAAACTCAAAATGAATTAGCTTATCAAAAAAATGCGATTTCGGAAGAAAAACAAGCTATTTTAATGAAATTACAAAGCCTTCAAGTTATTTTGAAAAGTTATCAAACACAACAACTTCCACAAGCTGAAGAGCTTATCAAGTTGGCTCAAATTCGGTACAAAGAAGGAGAAATTTCGGTTTTACAGCTTGTTCAAATTCAACAACAGACATTACAAACTTCACTTTCTTATCTTGAAACCATAGAAAATTTCAACAGCACAGTAGCGATGTGGGAATTTCTCAATAACTAAAAAATGTAAAAACAGGGTTAAAATCCTGTTTAGAAAATGCTCTTTAATAAAAAAATAAAACCTTAACCGTCAACGAGGCTAAAGCCGTCGTTGAGGTTTATAAAATATAAAAAAAATGAAAACGAACATCCTATATTCATTCGTTCTTGCTTGTCTTATGCTTCTTTGTTGGAGTTGTGAAAAAGATAATACACATACACACGACCATCACAACACTTCGAATGCAGGTCAAGAAAATAATAATTCAGAAGAACAAACTCATCCTGTTTTTACAGATGAACAACTCAAAAAATTGGGAGTTGAAACTAGCAAAGCACTTCTCAAATCTATTCCAAAAGTCATTGAAGCTACAGGAACAATACATTTACCTCCACAAAATAAAGCATTAGTAGGAAGTGTTTTGGGTGGAAAAATCAAACAGATTTTGATTCATGAAGGAGATTATGTCAAAAAAGGACAAACAATTGCCATTCTTGAAAATCCAGAAGCACTCAAAATGCAACAAGAGTATTTGACTGTTTCAGCTCGCCTTGCCATGCTAGAGGCAGACTTAGAACGCCAAAGAAGTTTACAAAATCAAGATGCCACCACTCAAAAAATTGTACAACAAGTTCAAGCTGAATTAGAGATGGCACAGGCTCAAAAAGCGAGTTTAGCAGTCCAGCTTCGTCTCATAAATTTATCTACCAAATCACTTTCAGCAAGTTCTATTCATTCTACATTTTCTGTTCTTGCTCCTATTTCAGGCATGACGCACAATATTGTTGGACAGCTTGGAGAGTTTATAGATGCTAATAAATCTATGGTAGAAATTTTGAATGAAGACCATCTGCATATTGAAATTTTGGTCTATGAAAAGGATATTGATGCCATTAAAGAAGGACAAAAAGTAAATTTTATTCCTTATAATTCACCAACTACACAACCTGTTGAAGCCATTGTTTACTCTATTTCTAATACCATTGACCCAGTTACCAAAACAGTAAGTATTCACGCAGAAATAAAACAAAAACTTTCTACTATTCTTAGAGATGGAACACTAGGAAAAATAACGATTGAAAGTGAAGGACAAAACCGTCCTACTTTGCCAAAAGATGCTTTGATTCAAGAAGGAGAACAGTTTTTCGTATTTATTCAGAAAGAAAAAAATGCTAAAGGAGTTGAATTTGATAAAGTAAGTATTGAAGTCTATACCCAAAGTGAAAATGAATTTCAGTTTTTAATTAAAGATACTTCAATCCAAAAATCAAGCTCTGAACTTCTTTTTGTGAATAAAGGAGCATATTATTTGAATGCTTCTTCAGCTGAAACTATCGGACATTCGCATTAAGTTAATCTTTCTTTGCTCTCTTCCAACGCTTATGCGTCCAAAGCCAATTTTCAGGCGATGTTCTAACGGCTTCTTCTATTATTTTTGAGTACTCATCTAAGATAGAGAAGTCGTTTCCATTTTTGTCAGTATTGTAAGGTGGAGTGTGTAAAGGTTCTAACGAATAATTATAATATCCTCGCTTTGGCTTTGTAATTCTGACAAAATAAATGGGCAAATTTGCTTGGGGAGCAAGACGAGCAGCACCAACAAAAAAAGGAACTTCTTTTCCAAAAAACTCTGTCCAATATTGTCTGTTATGTCCTGCTGGAGTTTGGTCGCCTACTAAAATATAAGCAATGGCTTTCTCTTGTTTTTTAGTGATTTCTTTGCTTGATTTTCTCATCTCAACAGGAACTGCTCCAAATTGTGAACGCATATCAAAAATTAGCTTTTCCATTTGCTCATTGGCTAACTTTTTATAAATAGGAGATACAATTACGTCCAACTCTGCCGAACACGACAAACTTACCCATTCCCAACTGATATGATGGGTTGCCAAAACTATAAAAGGCTGCTTTTTATCTGCTAGTTCTTGAGCTATTTCCAAAGAATTTCCCACTGGGCGAGTACGTCTTACTATTTCATCTTCCGAAACATGAAATGCCTTTAATGTTTCGATAATAAAATCACAAAAATTTCTGTAAAATGCTTTTGCAATTTTTTCTCGCTCTTGCTGCGTTTTTTCTGGAAAAGCTATTTGCAAATTGCTTAACACTACTTTTTTACGGTATAATTTTCCATAATATACTACTACAAAAAGCACATCAGAAATCAAGTAGAGAAACCACAAGGGTAGCCGAGCAAAAGATTTTATAAGAAATGGAATCATACTTTTTTTATTATTTACTCAATTTCAAGATACGAATTGCACCTTGAACAACAAGGACAAACACAATCGTTCCGATAATCAAATCTGGAAGAGCAGAACTAAAACAATAAACCAAAACACCAGCTGCAATCACACCTGTGTTAATTATCACATCGTTAGACGTAAAAATCAGACTTGCCTTTATGTGTATTTCGTCCTTACTTTTTGATTTTTGCATCAAATAAAGACAAATTCCGTTAGCAAACAAAGCCAGTAACGAAACAATAATCATTGTCTGAAAATCAGGCAATGTTTCCTCTGAAAAAAATCTTCTCAAAACTTCTACAAAGCCAATACACGCCAAAGCAATCTGAAAATAACCTGCTACTTTTGCAATTTTTTGTTTTCGTAGAAGCGATTTTCCTACTGCCATCAGACTTATTCCATATACAAAAGCATCTGCTAACATATCCAAACTATCAGCCACCAATCCCATCGATTGAGAAATTAAACCTGTAAGTATTTCAATGGTAAAAAAAGAAAAATTGATTCCCAAGACAATCCAAAGCAGTTTTCTTTGTGCTGTATTCTGACTTTGGTTTTGCCTAAAACTATCTTGCTTTGTATGTTCGGTGTGTATTGTTTGTGCGCCTAAATTTAGAGCAAAGATAGCTTTTTCTATGCGTTGTAGTTCGTTTTGCTCTGGACTTTGTTCAATATAAAAAACTGTCAGTTCACGATTAGGAATATCAAAATCAAGACTTTTGATACTTGAAACAGAGTCCAACTTCATTCGTATTAGATTTTCTTCTGAAGGACAGTCCATTTTTGTAATCTTGAACAGCGTCTTTTGCATCAAATTTTAAATTCTTATTTCAATTTCATTTTGTTATCCAAATCAGCTTTGCCAGAAAGAAGCTCTGAAAAACTATAATTCAAAACTACTTCATTTTTATCATCGGAAGAGTAGGTTGCTTCTTTATTCGAATACTTCTTGATTTTTCCTTCTGTTCTGACAATAAAAATATAAGAAGCTGATTCAAAGACATAATCTTGAAAGCGTTTTGTAGCCTCGTCTTCTGCTGTATTTTGACGTTCTTTTGCTCTGTTCAAAAGTGGTTGGAGATAATGTGTATTATTTCTCTCAAAGGTACGTTTTGAAAACTCAAAAGCAGGCTTGGAAGGCGCAGTTTCAGTATTGAGTTGGTTGAGAGCTGCTGTCAGTGAGGCTACATTATCAAAATCAAACCTAAAACCAGTTAAATAATTTTCATAATCTGTCGTATATTCAACATTCGTAATTCCTCCAATTTCAGAGAAACTCTCACTACTTTTCTGAATTACATTTTCAATATTGGCAACAAAGTTTTTTTCTTCTTGTGTAGAATCTGTTAGTGATGTAGTAATGGCAATTTCTTGTTTTCTTCCACTCAAATCTACAGTAAGTGAGTATGTTCCAGAGCCATCTTTTTTAATATAAACCTCTTCACGAAGCTCAAAACAAGAAGTTAGGGTAAAAATGCAAAGCAATACGAGAGTAAATTGTAGTAGTATTTTTTTCATTAGAACTGGTAGATTAATTTTTTCAAGAAAATAATATTCAAAATTACACAAATAGAAGGATTTTTTATACAAAAATCTAAACTAAAAGACAATAATAGTATATTCTATCTTGGAAAAGTTCAAACAATCAAGTTATATAAGAGTTTTACATAACAGTCTAGTACAAATTTTTGGCTAAACTATTTTTTATCATTCATTTTTTTAATATCAATTTTTAAATTATGTCAGAGCAAAAAGAAAAAATTTTATTTGTCCTTACTAGCCACGACAAACTTGGCGACACAGGCAAAGACACAGGTTATCATTTAAGCGAGGTTACACACCCTTGGAAAGAACTTTATAGTGCAGGCTATGAAATGGACTTTGTAAGTCCAAAAGGAGGAGAAGCTCCTGTTACAGCATTCGATTTGAGTGATGATATAAACAAAGACTTTTGGGAAAATCCTGTATATAACGAAAAGGTAAAAAACACTAAAAAGCCCTCTGAAGTAAATCCTTCTGATTATCAAGCTATTTTCTTTGCAGGTGGACACGGCACAGTTTGGGATTTTCCAGAAAACAAGGAACTTCAAAAATTAGCCGTATCTATTTATGAAAATGGTGGAATTGTTTCTTCTATCTGTCATGGTGCAGCAGCTTTAGTCAATATAAAACTAAGTGATGGTTCATATTTAGTAGATGGAAAGGATGTAAACTCTTTTACTGACGATGAGGAAAGAGAACAAGGCTTGGAAGATGTTGTTCCATTTTTGGTAGAATCAAAACTTCGTGAGCGTGGTGCAAACTTCCAAAAAGCAGCCAATGGAGAGGCAAAAGTTGTTGTAGATGGAAGGCTCATCACAGGACAAAATCCTGCTTCAGCAACACCACTTGGGCAAGCTCTCAAAAGAGAACTCAAAGAGGTAGAAGTGGCTTAAAGAAATTTTAACAGAATAAGGCAGAGCATTATGTTCTGCCTTTTTTATTCGATAGAATTCGTCAAAACATTCTATTTCCAAAATCACTTTTACTTGTGATAGATATAATTTACAAAAAATCATTCAATAATGGAATTTGGCAAACTACAAGACATCTCAACTATAGACTTTACATTACCAGACGACCACGTAGAAACTGAAAAATTTTTATCAAAATTAGAGCCCACTAAAAAGCCAATTATTCGTGTGGCTGCGCCAGTTTGGGGAACGCCAGAATGGAAAGGAAGTTGGTATCCAAAGAAAGCTAAACCATCTGATTTTTTGTATCATTATTCCCGTCAGTTTGATTCTATTGAGCTGAATGTTACGCATTATCAAATTCCACCAGCAGAAAGAGTTTTGAAGTGGAAAGAAATGACACCACAAGGGTTTTTATTTTGCCCTAAGATTTATAAAGGCATTAGCCACCACAAACAGCTTGTAGATTGCCGGGAACTAACCGTTGATTTTTGTGATAGAATGGCTCTTTTTGGTAATAGATTAGGAATTTGTTTTTTGCAGCTTCCTCCACACTTTTCACCACAAAAAGCAAACGTTTTGATAGATTTCTTAGAGAATTTTCCTTCTGAAACACGTCTTGCCATAGAGTTTCGTCATAAAGACTGGTTTAGCTCTTCAAACGAGGAAACTAGAGAAGCTGTAAGAGAAGTGTTTTCTGTAATGCGACGTTACGGATTTATTGCACTCATGACAGATGTAGCAGGCAGGCGAGATGTTCTGCACATGAGACTAACTTCCGAAACGATGGTATTGAGATTGGTAGGCAATGGACTTCACAAAACCGACTACGAACGTATGGAAGACTGGGTAGAAAAAATGGATAAGTGGATAAAGAATGGATTAAAAGAATTTCACTTTTGGCTGCATCAACCAGACAATATCAAGACGGCAGAAATGGCTGTTTTCCTCATTGATAAACTCAAACAAAAAGGCTATTCAGATATAAATCCACCTAAAAAAATAAGCGAAGGCACAAAAGATATGCCCTCGCTGTTTTAAACGACTTTCCCATTTTACGTTGTAAATATCTTGACATTTGATTCATAAACAGGGATTCCATACTCTTCTAAAAACTCTACTGCCAAACTTTCCCAAGCTGCATTTTGACGTGGATATATTTTGGGCGTACAGACATGCCCTTCTAGTTTTAGTCCTTTATAATCTTTATTTAACTGCGTATCAAAGGCATAAACTGTGTTTATAATTTGGTCAAGAGCTTTCTTTCTGTTTTTGTTTATAGCTCTTTGAGCCTCGCTGATGGCATTTAGTTTTATCTCTACAAAACAAATAGTTGTGTCGTCAAAAATTATGAAATCGCACTTTGAACTTCCATCTTGTAAAAGTCCCTTTTTTCCATCAATAGGAACAAAAACCGTCTTTTTCTTATTCTCTACCTTAAACAGATTGTCTTCATTTATATTTTCAATTTTGATAATTTCGTCATTCCCTTGAAAATAAATGGTAGAATTTGGCTCATCATATACAAAGACAATAAAGGCTTGGTCTTTATAATCTGTAACGTAAAAAACTTCTCTCTCCTCTTCCTGTATTGTATCTTCATCTACTGAAAAGTTAGAAATTAGAAGCTCTTTAAATTCTTCCTGTCTACTCATTACCTAACAAACGATTTTTGATGAATAGAATATAATTTTTGAAAATCTCCTCCTAGTTTTTCAGAGACTTCATCCAAATAATTTTGTTGAATAAGTCCTGTTTTTTCGCTCAAAATAGATTTTGTGTACTTTTCACTATCATCTATTTTTCCTAAATCGTACGCTGAAAAATCATTTGAATCTATCCAAAACTCTTTTTCCACAACCTCGCTTACTTCACTTTCTGCTTCAATATTTTTATCTACAATACGCTTTGAAAATAATAAATTATTGAAAACAGTCAGTACATACGGACTGTGTGTAGTAATGATGATTTGATTATCTTCATTTTGATTCATTAAAAATGATAGTAGTTCTATAAGTTGCTTTTGAGCAGATGGAAATAGGTGTGCTTCGGGTTCTTCTACTATCCTAAATACTTTACTTTTTTCAGCAATGTTAATCAAAATATCTTGCAGAATTCGTATAACTTCTTGCTGTCCAGAAGAAGCGTTTGAAAGCAAAACATAGTCATCTTCTTTATCATCATAAATTATTTTCTCGCCATGTTTGTCTATTGAATATTTACCTTTTATTATTTCACTCGTTTTCTTCAATACTGTCTTCAAATCTTGCTTTTTATCCGAATGAATTATGAGTTCATTTTTAAAATCTATATTTTTTTCAAAAATCTCTTTTAGTAGCACTATTCTTTCGATGAACTTTAACATAAGAACTTCATCAATATTATATCGCTTCTTGACAAAAGGTAACCTACTATTCTCTTTGACTTTATTTTGAGCCTCTGCGAAAAGATATTTCTCAAAAAGCTCTGAATAACTTACAGTTGCATTTCTACCTGCTATTATATACAAGAAATCAGATTGACGATTTGCAAACATCTCATCTAGAAAATCAAAAAAATTGTTAGTGTATTCTTTCTTCTCAAATAACTTAAAATATATTCTCTCCTGTATAGATTTCGAAGTATTTATATCATTTAAGCGTTTACTAATTTCATTTGAAGTATTTATAAACTCATCTACTTTCATTTCAGGACTGAAAAATACTTGCAACTTTTTATTTTTATCTGTCCACAAACGAACATGCTTTAATTCATTAAAGTAATAGTATATTTCAAAATGAGGTAGGCGAACAGTAGAACCAAATAAGTTATAAAATTTCTCTTCGCAAAGACGATTCATATCAAACGAATCAAGATTGTTTTCTCCATTTTCATTATAAATCTCTCTAAAAAAATCTTCTTTAAGTGTCTTAAAGAAATAAACCAATTTCGCTACTGTACTCTTTCCACTTGCTTGCTCGCCTATCAATACCGTTATTTTTTTAAGTTCGATATCAGCTTCTTTTATTGCTCCAAAATTTTTTATTACAATTCTTTGCATATTGATTCTACTATTTTTTAAATACCTTTTTCACTCTTTCAAATATAACTAAAAAATCCACTCTCTATAAAATATAAAGAATGGATTTTTAAGTAATTATCTACTACAATTTTGTTAAATTTGATTTATTTTTTCATAA